>JANMAD010000161.1:0-2034 GCA_031359515.1 Acidobacteriota bacterium
GCGACGGCTACGATGAAGTCCTCTCGACCGGCACGGACGCGCGCAACGATCCGTTCAGCCGCCGGCTCGTCCTCTACGTGCCGCGCACGCGGCAAATCTATAGCCTGCGCGTGGGCGCGGACGGGCGCGAGTCCGGCGCGGTGCGCGTCAAGTGGTCGGCGAATGCCGGCGGCGAGCGCAGCAAACCTTATCGCGCCGCCATGCGCGCACGCGCCCTTGCAGACTTGCCGCGCGTGAAGTCTTAGCAAAGAAAAGGCTCAACGATGAACGCAGAAGGATGAACGGTCTCTTATTCAGCGCTCATCGTTCCGCCTTCATCGTTTCCTCTATGTCTCTGTGGTGCATCGCCGTGTCCGTATCTATCTTTTCCCGCCTGTGAAGCAAGCAACGCGCATGCTATGATCCACCTCTAAATGGTGCGCATCTGAACGCTCAATTGGTGAATAGTGGCCAAGCCTCGCCGGCTCGCTTACTGCTCCCATGCGCGGACGTTGATGCCAACTGAAATCATCAGCATCGGATATTTATGAAGCATACATTCTGGTCGCGCCGTCCGGTCGCTCTGGCGCTCGCGCTTGCGCTCATTCCATCGTTCGCCACGCCGGCCGCGGCCGCCCTCGTGCAGACGCCGCACCGCGTGCCCGTCGTTACGCAGGCTACGGCCGCCGCGCCCGCGCGCTCTGCGCCGCAAGCGCCTTCGCAACTCGTCAATAAGATTCTGCCGAACGGGTTGGAAGTGATCGTGTTGGAAGACCACTCGATCCCGCTCGTGACTATCGAGTTGGCCGTGAAGAACGGTTCGTTCACCGAGCCGCCGGAGTTGAACGGGCTGTCGCATCTCTACGAGCACATGTTCTTCAAGGCCAACTGCGCCGCCGTCCAGAACGCGTCATACCTACGCACGATTGACTATCAGAGCGTGCTGTCGAACGCTTCGACGCGCGAAGAGATCGTCAACTACTATTCGCACACGACCAGCCCGAATCTGCGTCTCGCCATGATGGGCTTGCGCGATTCGGCGCGCTGCCCGCTTTTCGATCCGGGCCAGTTCGAGCAGGAGCGGCAGGCCGTCCTGGGCGAGATCGACCGGCAAGAGTCGAACCCCGGTTTCTATCTCAATCAGGAGATGATCAACCGGCTGTTCTATAAGTACACCAGCCGCAAGAACCCGATTGGCAACCGGCAGACGGTCACGGCGGCGACGACCGACACGATGCGTCTCATCCAAGCGCGCTACTACGTGCCGAACAACTCGGCGCTTATCGTCACCGGCGACGCGCGACCGGAAGATGTGTACCGGTTGGCGGAAGAGTTGTATGGCGGCTGGCAGCGTACTGAAGACCCGTTCAAACAGTTTCCACTCGTCGAGCATCCGCCGCTGCCTAAAAGCGAGGGCACGATCATCAAGCAGCCGGTCAGCAACGTCATCATCGAGATCGGTTGGCTCGGCCCCTCCATCGGCAAGGACAACGCGGCGACTTACGCGGCCGACGTGTTCTCGTTCATCCTGCGCCAACCCGATTCGCGTTTCCAACGTGCGCTGGTTGATACGGGGCTGGTGACCGGCGTTGACCTCTCCTATTACACGCAACGCAACACCGGCCCCATTCAAGTGTTGACGCAGACCACGCCCGACAAAGCGCAGGCCGCCTTGCGCGCCGTCTATAAAGAGATCGCGCACTTTAACGACCCCGACTATTTCAGCGATCAAGAGTTGGAGAACGCCAAAGGCTTGCTCGAAGCAGACGATCTGTTCTCGCGCGAGAAGCTGAGCGACTACACGCACACCGTCGGCTTCTGGTGGGCCTCGACCGGGCTGGACTATTTTCGCGGCTACCTCGGCAACCTGCGCCGCACCTCGCGCGCCGACATCAATCGCTACGTCACAACATACATACAGGGTAAGCCGCACATCGGCGTGGCGATGCTCTCCGCCGAAGGGCAACAGCAAGCGCACCTGACGGAGCAGGACTTGATCGGCGGGACGCAGCAGAAGGCAATCGGCGGTCGGTAACAGATAGCAAGGCAGCCGGT
>JANMAD010000201.1:0-6534 GCA_031359515.1 Acidobacteriota bacterium
CCGCCGCCGGTGCCGTGTGGGACGAACGTCGCGCTCGCTTCCGCCGGCGCGACGGCCATCGCTTCATCCGTCTATAACGCCAATTACCCGGCTGGCGGTGTGATTGACGGGAACCACATCGGCAACGGCTGGGGTACGGCGACGGGCGTTGGTTGGAACGATGCGACGGTCAACCAGTTCGCGGACACGGTGGTGGTGAATCTCGGTGTGAGCCGGACGCTTGCTCAGATCACCGTCTATACGCTGCAAGACAACTACAATAGTCCGCAGGAGCCGAGCGAGACGCTGACCTTCACGCAGTATGGCATCACCGACTTTCAGGTGCAGGTGCCGGACGGCAACAATGGGTGGGTGGACGTGCCGAACGGGCACGTCACGGGCAACAACCACGTGCAAGTGAACTTGCTGTTCGCGACGCCGCTCATGACCGACAAACTGCGCGTGGTGGTGAATAACTCGGCCGACCGGTTGTTCAGCCGCATCGTGGAACTCGAAGCTTATGGTTGCAGCGCGAAGCCGGCGCTCAACCGGACGCCTCAATAGCACTATCACAGCAACAGTGAGGGGCAGGGGCGAACCTTGCCCCTCTTCCCGCGAAGCTTTTCGCGCGCGGGCCAAAGCTGCACGGGTACAACCGATGCGAACGGGACAGCCGTCTGTGCAGTAACACCAAACGTTGCGGGCGGCTCCTACCCGCTCGTTGTAACCTTCGGGGGCACAAGCGCGCTTTTGGCCAGTTCCGCAAAGAAGACTATTGACTTATTGAATGTCGTCTTGCCCACCGTTCAATTCAGCACAGCTAACTATCAGACTGGTGAGGGCGCTGGGCGCGTCACGCTGACAGTCACCAGGAGCGGGGCGAGCGTCGAGATCAGCATCCCATGGCTGGTCTGCCCATTGCGCTTGTGCCAGCGGATAACGAGCCGCTTAACCGGTCTGACGTAATCGGGTGTCGTCTCCGGTTCAGCCCATCCGACTTGTCTGCCCGGATGCTGTGGGTCGTCGTACCACGCCTTGACTGTATATGCCCACGTATGGCAGGAGGGGGCACGGACTTTAAGCACGCACCCCCTCCTGCCCGTCATGTCAGAGTTTCTACCCTTGACGCAGGAAGACAGAGTCGTAGGTGGCTTTAGCCTTGAAGTTACACATCCGGTAGAAGGTGTGCGCCCGCCCGTTCTCCTGGTTGACGAGTACACAGATCGATCTCGTCTTGGCCAACAGTTGCACGCAGAGTTGTCGCAGGCACTTCCGCCCGAGCCCCGTGCCCCTATGTGGCGGGGCGACCCAGACGCCCTCCAGGTAGATCACCTCCGGCGTGTCGGCCTGGACGTCTGCCTTAAAGAGGAGTTCGCCGTCACGTACGATGACCCACACGCGCCCCTGCCCAATCCTTCGCGCGCATCTCGCCCGAAAGCCTTCGGGGTCGTGCTCGAGCGGGTTGATGCCGCTCTCTGCTTCGGCCATCGCCGCCTGCGCGGGGGCGATCAGGTCAAGGTCATCAAGCGTCGCGGGGCGCAGGTCAGCAATCTCCTCAGTGAGTTCCATCGGGCGGCGCAGTTCGAGGAGCGTCTCGCGGCAGGCGCGCCTCATCTCCTGCCCCTCATCCGCGTAATAATTCCAGAACTCCTCGACGCCGGAGCGTTCGCCCAAGATCATGTGCATGCCCGTGCAACCCTGGGCGGTGAGCGCGAGCTCGCGGGAAGCGCCGCGGGTGCGCGCGTCGACGAGTGTGGCGTGGCCGATCAAGGCGACGCCCTCGAGCCTGCCCTCCGAGTTGCGGCAACCGTAGAAGTCGCCGCGGTTATGTTCGCTGATTAGTCCGTTGTCGCGGATGAAGCCCGCTAGGCAGACGTTCTGAACCGGTCTCTCCGAGAGGAACGCCAGAACCTCCTCGCGCTCCACTTCTTTTAACTTCTCCGTGCCGAGCGGCAAGTCAGTTGCCGGCAGGTACTGCGTCTCGCTCATCACCGCGCGCATCATCAGTTCTAATGACATTTGTATGCTCCTGGTTTATGAGTGAGACCGTTATCTGCTCAGTGTTGTCGCACCGACGATAGTGGTATAGACGGAGTTGCCCACGACGTTGAAGGCGCGGACGCGGTAGCGGTAAGCGGTTGCTTTAACCAGCCCGGTGCTAGAGAAGGAAACGACCCCGGACGCTACTCTCCCCACTTCGGCGAAGTTAGTGCATGCCGATCCCGTGCAGCGCTCGACAGCGAAACCGTCCTCGTTAGCAGAGTTGCGCGTCCACGTCAGATTAACTTGCGTGGTTGAGACCGCTTTCGCCGTGAGCCCGGTCGGGGCGACCGGGGCGGAGTCCTGCACCGGCTGCATCGATGCCGTGACGTCGCCGTAAATCATCGACTGACCCGCCTGCGAATAGATGTCGCCAAGCAACACGCCGTCGCCAAGCAACACGCCGTCGCCAAGCAACACGCCGTCGCCGAGCAACACGCCGTCGCCCAGGAGCACGCCGTCGCCCAGCAACACGCCGCACGAGAGGAACTTAGTCCCGTCGCCCATCAGCACTCCGGTCGAAGTTAGGATGTTGTCGCCGAGTAGCACACCGTCGCTCATGAGTGACGTGTCACCGATGAGCACCCCGCTGGAGTCGATTGTCGCGTCGCCTAAGAGCACGCCCAGCGCGTAGACTTTCTGATACTTAAGGATCAAGTTCGCGCCCGTCGCCGTCGTCTGATCCATAACCAATCCCTGTCCCCATATGAATGGCTGCCCCGCGATGGTCGTCTGCGGGTCAGGCGCGGCGGCGGTCAGCAACGGCGCTCCGACGGGTGTCGCAGCCGTAAGGTCGGAGCGCACGAGTTTGGCTAGTCTGACTGCGCCCTCGATGTTTAATTCGCCCGCGCCCTGCTCCAACGTGTTAAAACCGGGAAGCCGTTGTGAGGTGTACATCAAAAGCGCCTTGACGAGGTTCGGCGTTAGAGCGGGGTTCGCCTGGAGCATCAGCGCAGCCGCGCCCGACACCGCCGGCGCAGCCATAGACGTGCCCGACATGTACATCTGCTTTTTAACGTCCGCGTTGGATACGTTGGCGTCAAGAGCGGGGTTCTGAGTGACGAGGTAGTTCGAGGGCGACTCCGCCTCGATGATCTTGTTGCCCGGGGCCACGAGATCGGGCTTCACGAGGTTGTCGTAATGCTTCACGCCGGAGGCGTCGGTGTAGAAGCTGCGGGTCGGACCGCGCGAACTGTAGGTGGTCACCGTATCGTCCGAGCGGGCGTCGGTGCCGAACGTGTTCGCCGCGCCCACCGTGATGACCGAGGGGTCGATCCCGGGCGAGTGAATCTGTCCATAAATCTTCCGTCCAATAGAGTCCTTGCCCTCGTTGCCCGCCGCCGCGACGACAACCACACCCGCATCGACGAGGGAGCGGACGGCGCGGCACAGCGGATCATTGATGTAGGAATCTACCGCCATAGTACCAAGGCTCATGTTGACGACGCGAATGTTGTAGGTGGTGCGGTTCGTCTTCAGCCAGTCGAGGGCCGAGAGCAGATATGACACCGAGCCTCGGCCCTGCGAATCAAGAACGCGGAGGTTGATGATTTTAGCGTTCGGGGCGATGCCCCGATAGGCACCGGACGAGATGGCACTCGATCCCACCGCCATAGAGGCGACGTGTGTGCCGTGCCCGTAAGGATCGTCCGTGCGGTTCTCGCCCGTGAAGTCGATGCTGACGACAGGGCGCTGTAAGTAATTAACGTCAACGAAGTCTTTGTGATTCGCATACACTCCCGAATCCACAATCGCGATGCCGACGCCCGTGCCATCTATGGTAGCGCCCGATGTGCCGTTGGAGGTTCGCGCGGCATCAGCGCCCGTCGTGAGCGACAGGTGGCCGAGTAGCTTGACGCCCCGATCCAGGGAGACGTAACTAACGTCGCTGCGGGAGGCAACGGCGTCAACATCCTTCGCCTTCATCTTCACGACACGGAAGGTGAAGTTCTTAAAAGACTGCTTTTGAGTGGCACCCTTCGTTTGCAAATCTGAGTCGAGGGCGGCTGACCAGGCAGCGGCGGGCTGGATGATGACGTTCATGTCGTCGTAGGGCTCTGACTCGCCAACCTTCTTCTTCAGGTCAGCAGACACCTTCTGCTTCTGATCGGATGGGGCCGCGCCGACGTGCCGCACCGAGCGATCACCTAGCATGATGCCAAAACAAATAGACGCGAGCGCCGTCAGCCCGACGAACGTCCTGATGCGTTGGAGAGTTTGTAACGAAGACAAAGTTGAACCTCCCAAAGGAATCTTTCTCGACCGTGTAATCAAGAGCGATACGCGGGCGCAACCGACCCTTTAGCAATGTGAGTGCCAGAGTACGGGAATGGTTATGTCGCAGCGATCGTGAGTTTATGGTCGCGAAGGAAGTGGTTACTGGACTTCAAACTGATTCAAGTCGGTCAGCCTACTTCAATTAGACAGGTTCTATCTCGGCACAGCCCGAACTGACATCAGCCCACTATCCTAGCCAAGCAAGTCGGGGTGGTGATGAGATATGGTGGGTCACACACACGGGCGGGCACTGCCTCGAGGCGGAAGATCAATTCTTTTTGCTTGCGTAGGACTGCGTCCGTCTCGCGCCCAACCGTTTCAGCGTCTAACCCGCCGCTACTGCCGTAGCAGGTTCACCCGCGAATTTGATGATCGAAGGTGTAACCTACGCTCTGTGATCACTTAATAATAGAAGCAAATGGGTGGTGAGGATTCAGCGCACGCGGCGTTTGGGATCTATCAGCCACCCGCCGATATATACCACGCCCCATGTGGGTGATGTGCTACCTACTAACACCCTCCAAAGACCTCGCGGACAGCTTCCGTGTTCAGGAATACAGACCTTAGCCCCTTGTCTTCTACCTCTGCGGCGATCGCGTGAATGATTGCAGCAGCTTGAGCGAAGGCTGCGCACGCCGATTGATCATCATCAAGTTGCAAGCACAAGCGGCCCAGTGCAGCATAGATCTTCCATGCTAGAATGGGCACGGGATAGGTACGCAGTTGGTCAAGTGCCGCACCCAGCTCTGCTTCCGCCTCGGCTAACTGACCCTGATAGGCGGCTATTTCGGCGAGCAGTTTGTGCGCAATCGCGATGTACTTGGGCACCTCGTGGCGAGTCGCGTTTTCAAACAACTTTCGCGCATGCTCGTCGGCTCGCTCAAAGTCTCCTTGAGACAGCCAATGCTCGGCGGCCCCGGCGTGGAAGCGTATATCGCGGAAACGCCAGCGAAGCTATTCGTCGCGGTTGAAGATCTTCTCGGCCTCGCGAAAAGCCGAGAGCGTCTTCTCCCCCTCGTGGCGGCCCGTGTAGTCATGGCCGAGGTTGATCAGGGAATTTGCTTCGGCTTCGAAGATCTGGTGCTGCCTGGCGATCTCAACGCTCTCCCGGTCGTAGGCAATCGCTTGGTCGAGGTCTCCTAGTTCGCGGTAAATCCAGCCGATGCCGTTGGGCACCCGCGCGAGGATGATACGGTCGCCATTGCGCCGGGCCATCTCCAGAGCCTCGCGCAAAGTCTCAAGCGCCTCCGACATCCGTCCCTGATTACCCAGAATGAGGCCGAGGAAGAAGCGGCTCTGAAGTAATGTGAACCCGTCGCGCAGCTCCGACGCCAATTGCAACGCTTCCCTCACGAGCGCCTCGGCGCGCTCATACTCGGTCTGGAAGAAATGCACTACCCCGCGATAAACCAGCCCGCGGACCAGCGCGGGCTGGTGGTTTAAGTGGCGGGCTGCCGTGATCGCCTCGTCATAGAGCAGTTTGGCCTCAGCAAGTTCTCCGCTCCCGTTGCGCCTCATCGCGAGCAGCACCATGGCTTCGACACGCGCACGCTCATCCCCCGCACGCTGCGCGACGCACATGGCTTCCTCGGCGCAAGCCCCCATTTCCGCGAGACGGTGGGAATAGAAGAACGTGTTAGCCAGCGCGTTGAGCGCCGCGCACTCGGGACCCGCTGCCGCCGAGGCGCGCGCCAGTTCGAGCATGCGCGTAAAATCATCCAGCGATGGCTGAAGGCGCGTGAGTGCCAAATTTGCCCTGCCGCGTTTCTCGTAGAGGTTCAAATATCGCTGAGGCTGTTCCTCAAGAGGAAGCTTCTCGACGAGACCGAGCGCGTGGCTATAGTGCCTCTCCGCCTCGGCGCTGGCGTAGAGTGTTATGGCATTATCGCCCATCTGGGTGAGGTATTCTATGGCACGTGGGAAATCCCGCCCGCGCTCGAAATGCATGGCCAGTTGTGTGGCGATACGCGGCACCTGATCTCCGTAATGCTCCACCAATTGCTCGCCCGCCTGACGGTGCAAAAGCGCCCGGCGCTTGCTCACCAGATCGCCGTAAAGCTGGTAGAGCGCGTGCGCGAAGCGGTAGCGCGTCGCAATCCGGCCGTCGGGCAACTCCTCCTCGCCGCGCGACTGGATCAGACGGTGAACCTTGTCGAGGCGGTCGAGACGCTCCTCCAGAATCAGGTCGTCTGTGCCCAGCAGCCTGGCAGCCACCGTTGAGATGAACTCTTCGCCTTC
>JANMAD010000210.1:0-9997 GCA_031359515.1 Acidobacteriota bacterium
GTGCAACTGGGCATGGACGTGCCCACCGCGCTTGAGACGATCTTTCGCAACTCGGGCCGCCCCGCCGGCAAAGAGAAGCCCGACGCCTTGCGCCACGAAGGCAAAGATGTGCGCGTGCTGTATAAAGATTTGAAAGAAGGGAACGTGCAGATCATCTTCGCCGACGGCAAGTGGGTCAAAGAAATAATCCTTGAGTACGCGCGGCAGCCGCACATAGACGATCTGCATTTGCCGCCATCCGGCTCGATCACCGGCGTGGCGGATACGGATGTGCTGGACAGTCACCGCACGCTCGGCAAGCAGTACGACGACCGCTACTCGGTGGGCTATACGAGTGACCGCAAGCTGGAACGCTACTGGTGGCGCGACGAGAAGACGCCCGCAGGCTTTCGCGTGCGCATCGGTTTCATCTCCGGCAAGCTGAGCGTGGCGGGCGCGATTGCCGCGAAAGAGATCGCGCGCAAGATCATCAGCGTGCCGGCTGAAGACGAGAGCAAGTTTGCGCAAGCGATGGCCGCGCGTTGAACTATTGTCAAAGATGAGCAGCCATAGTTGCCGCCGACAAACAGGCGCGGGCCGACGCATCATCTGTGCGCTCGTCTGTGCCGCCTTGCTCTGCGGCTTATCGCTTAAACCGACCGCCGCGCAACGCACACGCGCGCATAGTAGTGCGGCGGCGCAGCCCACCCCGGCTGACGGCGGCGGGCCGCTGCTCGAACGGGCCGCAGCATTATTGCAAATGGGCCAACTAGCCGAGGCTGAACCGGCGGCGCGGGCCGCCGTGACGGCCGCGCCGCGCGATGCGCGCACGCATAATCTGCTCGGCGTGATCCTCGACCAACTCGGCCGCGCTGACGAAGCTGAGCGCGCCTATCGGGCAGCGTTGCAGCTCGATCCTAAATCTGTGCCCGCGCTCGCCAACCTCGGCGTTCTCTTGGCCCGCACGAAGCGCGCGGAGCAAGCCATCGCGGCGCTTGAACAAGTCTTACGGCTCGCGCCCGACCACGCGCAAGCGACGTACAATCTCGGCGCGTTGCTGCTCGCGCACGGCGACTACGCGCGGGCCGTCCCGTTGCTGGAGCGCGTGGCCGGCGTGGACGCGAACGGTGCTGCGCCGACCAGCACAGACCTATCACTGCTGTTGCCGCTGGCGAACGCATACGTGCATGCGGGCCGGACGAAGGACGCAGACAAGCTGGCCGATCAGATCGAGCGCCTCGCCGCCGCCGATCCGCGCGTGCTATTCACGCTCGGTCTCGCCTTGGCCGACGGCCATGACTACGCGCGTGCGCTCACACTCTTCGAGCGCACCAATGCCTTGCGCCCGCAGACTCCGGAGGTCGTCTACAATCTCGGCGTTGCGCTCTACAATCTCGACCGTCTGGACGAAGCGGCGCGGGCGCTTGAGTCAGCCGCGACGCTCGCGCCCAATGATGCGGAAGCGCCCTATCGGCTGGGCCTGATCGAATCGGCACGCGGGCACAGTGCCCCCGCAATTGACCTCTGGCTCAAGGCGCTCTCGTTGCGCCCGCAATTTCCGGAAGCCAACTTTATGATCGCGGAAGAGTTGGTCAAGAACGGCCGCGCCGAACAGGCGCTCGATTTTTACGAGCGTGCGCTGCAACAAGACGCGACGAAGTTGCTCTACTTCACGCGCGCGGGCGGCGCATATTTCCGGCTAAAGAAGTACGAAGAAGCGCGGGCCGTCTTCGAGCATGCCGCGCAACGTTTTCCCGACCAGCCCGAAGTCTACTACTTCGTCGGTCTCGCCCAACGCGGCCAGCACGCTTACGCTGAAGCCGAAGCGTCCATGCACCGCGCGCTTGCCATGCAGCCCGATAACGCGGAGGTGCTGGCGCATCTCGGTTTCATCGCGGGCGAGCGCGGCGCGAATGCGGAAGCCGAACGCTATCTGCGCCGCGCTATCGAATTGAGTCCGCAGCATTTTCCCGCACAATACGATCTCGGCCGCTTGCTGATCAGAACGAAGCGTTACGACGAAGCGCTCGCGGTGCTGGGCCGCGCGGTGAAACTTAATGAGAACGATCCGGGTGTGCATTATCAACTCTTCACGGCCTATTCGCGTTTGAAGCGCAAGGACGAAGCGGCGAAAGAGTTGGCCGTCTTTCAACGACTGGACGAGAAACAAAAGCGCACGGGCGACGGCGCGGCCACAGCGCCAACTGTGCCGCCGCACAACGAAAGCAGTGCGCCGCCGCCCCTTAACTGAGCGCCTTTTGAGTTTGCCGCGCGCAGGCTTTAATATGGGGACTCTTACACGCGCCGTCGCAGGGCGATAGCAAGCAATCTTCCAGAATTAACGGATATGTTCGAGCATAAATCTAATCACTCTCCTGTGCGCCGCCGGCAACTGGCGTTGCTCCTTTGCCTCGTCGTGCTTGCCTCTGTCGGCTACATAGTCCGGGCCGCGGCGGATAGCGGCAGCGCCGCGCCGCGCAACTATCACGACGAGATCGCGAAGAATTACGATTTCAAGTTCGGCCCGAATCCCTTCGCGCCGAGCAATGCGACGACGACGACGGGCCGGTTCATCCCCGCCGACATGTTCGTGCCGGCCGCGCGTTGCGCCAAGTGTCATACAGACGCGCACGCGCAGTGGACGCAGTCGGCGCATCGCAACGCTTTCCGCGAGCCGTTCTATCAGAAGAACGTGAAAGATTTGATCTCGCAACGCGGCATCGAGTTCACGCGCCACTGCGAATCGTGCCACAACCCGGCCGCGCTCTTCTCCGGCGCGCTGACGAAAGACGCGAAGGTGAAACGGCCGTTCGATGAGGACGGCGTCTCGTGCATCGCCTGCCACACGATACAGGCGGGCACGAAGCGCGGTATCGGCGGCTACGTGATGGGCGAACCGGCCTTGCTCGTGAAAGAGGATGGCACGCGCCGCCTGCTCGACGTGACCGATCAAGAGATCATTGACGACGTGCCGTCGCACCGGCGCGCGATGATGCGCCCGCTCTTGAAGTCGCCGGAGTTCTGCTCCGCCTGTCACAAGTCGCAAGTGCCGCACGAGTTGAACGACTACAAATTTTTGCGCGCCTTCGCCGTCGCCGATGAATTCCAACAGTCATCGTTTGCGAAAGAGACGCCGCACCCGTTCTACACGCGCGATCTCGAAAGCTGCAATTCGTGCCACATGAAGAAAGAGCCTGCGCCGCTCTTCGACGTGTCGGCCAAGGACGGCACGCTGCGCACGCACCGTTGGGCGGCGGCCAATACGGCCATCCCGACGTTCTACAAGTTTCCCGAACAGCTCGAAGCCGTCAAGAAGTTTTTAGAGACGGATGCGGTCGGCATAGACATCTTCGCCTTGCGGCGACAGGCGGCGAGCGAGAACGGTGGCGGCGAATTGCTCGCGCCGCTCAACCGCAGCAAGTTCAATCTCGCGGCGGGCGACCGCGTGACGGCCGATGTGGTCATCACGAACAAAAATATCGGCCACTCGTTCCCGCCGGAGTTGCGCGATTTTTACGAGGCTTACGTCGAGTTCACGATCAAGGACGACGCGGGGCAGACGCTCTTCAATTCCGGTTTCATCAAGCCTAACGGCTATCTGGACGAGAGCGCGCACAGCTACAAGACGTATCTCGTCAAAGCTGACGGCTCGTTCAACGACAAGCACCACATCTGGCGCACGAAGAGCACGGCGCAGAACAATCAGATTCAATCGGGTCGCTCCGATGTGGCGCGCTATCAGTTCACCGTGCCGGCGCACGCGCAGGGCGCGCTGCACCTGTCGGCGCGCGTGCGCTATCGCCGCTTCACGCGCGTCTTTCAAGACTACGCGCTCGGCAAGTCCGTTGATTACCCAATCGTGACGATGGCGGCGACCGAGTACGCGTTGCAGCTTGGCGCGAACGAGCCGCCGTCCGTAGTCGCCAATGCGAAGCCGGCCATGCCCGACTGGCGGCGTTGGAACAACTATGGCATCGCGCTCCTGGACAACCGGCAGTACGCGCTCGCGGCCGACGCCTTCGGACGCGCCGCCGAACTCGACGAGACCTATCGCCCGATGGCGCAAGTCAATCGCGCGCTCGCGCTGTTCGAGCTAGAGCAGTATGAACCGGCCGCGCAATTGCTCGACGTGGTGCTGGGCGCGAACCCGAATAACATGCGCGCTCTGTTTCAACGCACGCGCATCAACGTCAAGCGCGGCGAGTTGCAGCTCGCGGAGGCAAATCTGCGGCGCATCCTCGATGCCTTCCCGCGCGACCGCGCGTCGTGGCAGCAGTTGGGCGAACTGTGCAAGATCAAACGCGACTTCACGGGCGCGCAGCATTGCTATGAAACGATCCTGGCGATTGATCCGGAAGACACCGGCGCGCATTATAATCTGATGCTCGTCTATCGCAAGCTTGGTATGAATGAGGAAGCGCGACGCGAGGCGAAGATTTTCGCCGATCAAAAGGACGACCCGGCCGGCTTCGCCGTCGCCAACGAATTTTTGCGTAAGCATCCGGAGATGAGCAACGAGAGCGTGCCGTGGCACGTCCATCAATTGAGCGAAGCGAAAGGAACGGCCAACGCGGCCGCAGGGCAGTAGATGAGAGTTGAGCGACGCACACAGGGCGGATTGAAAACTTGCGTGGTCCTGGTTCTTTTCGTCGCCGTTTGCGGCGGCAGTTATCTAGGGCGCACGACGCGCGCCGCCGCAGACAAGCCGGCGCAAAAGACAAAGAGCGAGTCGCCGGCCGCGCGCGGGCGCACGCTCTACATGCAGAACTGCGCGCGTTGCCACGGCGCGGATGGGCGCAGCCAGACCGAAATGGGCGAGCTTTACGGCTCAACCGATCTCACCGACGCGCGTTGGTGGCAGGACGAGCATATCAGCAATCGGCGTCTGACCAACTCGATCACGAATGGCAAGAAGGGCGGCATGCCCGCCTACGGCAAACGGCTCGCAAAGACCGACATCGCCGCGCTCGTCGCCTACGTCCGCACGCTCAAGCATTAGTCTGCGGCGGGTGCAGGCGTTGGGTTAACGACTGACGCAGGCAAACGCTCTCATCCTTATGCGCCTGTCCAAGCTGACACTGGCCGCGCGACTCTGCGCGGTCTTTCATTAGGCGCGGCTTATCTCACAAAGCACGAAAGCCTGTCATGGGGTGTTTTCGTCAAGAGAAGATAAAGCCTTATCTCAATAGTCTTGCTATTGAATCGCCAGCATCACACACGTTACAGTGGGCGTAAATTGTGGATGAAAGAAATCAGGTCTGCTGGTAAGCTGTCCATGAGTCGTCGCCTTTCGTCGTGTGTTTGGTCGCGCACAACGATGGCTGACTCAGGCGCAGAGGGCAAGCTCTCTGCGCCGCTTACCTTATGTCAAAAACCGGGAACTACATGAGGAGCCATAAGCATCCCTTTAAATACAGCAAGGTTCTCCTGTTCGTTTAGCGCGCGGTTTTGACAGCGCGCATTATGGGGAACGAATAGCACAAGCATGTATTGCTTCCAGCAAGGTCGGCAGCCGGAGAAAAGCAGCAATGAGTGAGCAAATTGAAACTTGGCGGCGGCAGATTGATGCCCTTGACGTTGAGTTGCTGCGCCTCCTGAATGAGCGGGCGCAACTAGCCATTGAAGTGGGGCGGCTTAAGCGGCGCGATGAGACGCCGCTGTGCGATCCAGACCGTGAGCGCGCGGTGTTGACGCGCGTCTGCCAGTCAAACGACGGGCCCCTTGATAACCAGTCCGTCACGAAAATCTTTCAATGCGTGATTGATGAAATCAGGCTTCGGCAATCGCGCGTGTTCCATGCACCGTTACCGGCCGCGGACGAGGCCGCGCCGAGTGCGGACGCGATAGCGCAACTAGGGCGCGTAGCTTTTCAGGGTGAGCACGGCGCGTTTAGTGAAGAGGCTGCCAGCGAACTTTTAGGTGCGCGGTGCGAACTTGTCCCGCGCCCGACGTTCGAGGCGCTGTTTGCCGCCGTGGATGAAGGAGTCGCAGAGGCCATCATCGCGCCGCTGGAAAACAGCTTGATGGGTTCGGTGCATCGTTGTTACGACCTGCTGTTAGAAAGCTCCCTGCATATCATCGCCGAAGTCATCCGCCCTATCTCACATTGCCTGATCGGTTGTCGCGGGGCGGCGCTTGCATCCATCGAAATTGTCGAGTCGCACCCCGCCGCGCTGGCCCAGTGCGAACGTTTCTTCGCCGCGCATCCGCAACTGAAGCGGGTCGCCACAGATGACACGGCCGCCAGTGTGCGGCGTGTGATCGAAGCAGGCAAGGTAAACAGAGCGGCTATCGCCGGGCAACATGCGGCGGCTATCTACGGCGGAAATATTCTGCAAGAGCATCTGGAGGATCACCGCGAGAATTATACGCGCTTTGTTTTGCTCGCGCGCAATGCCGAGTCAGCCCAGCGTGGCAACAAGATCTCTTTAGCCATGAGATTGGCGCACCGCCCCGGCGCGCTGCACTACGCCTTAGCGCCATTTGCCAAGTACGGGGTTGAACTGCTGAAAATTGAGAGCCGCCCGATCAAAGGCCGGCCCTGGTTGTATCGCTTCTATTTGGATTTGCAAGTCCCGGCGCATGAGAGTGATTTAAGCAGCGCGTTCAATGAGCTACAGGAAAAGGTCGAGGAAGTGCGCTTTTTCGGGCGCTATGCCGCAGCGCGCGGCAATTAACCAGCCAGCGCTCGTTAGCGCGCCGACATGATTTCAACCATTGCCGCGCTGACCGGTTACAAAAGCTATGATTCTTATTCTCACTCCTAACATCGATCCTGAAAGCGCCGAATATAAGCAGTTGCTGGCGCACGTTGCGCGGCTTGAGAATATACAGCTACGTGTCCATCGCGAGCAGGGGGCTGAGCAGTCGGTTACGGAAATTTATCTGATCGGTAATACGGCGGCGCTCCCGCTTGCAGAGATGAAGAATCTGCCCGGCGTCGAGCATGCGGTGCGCGTCTCGGAAGAGTATCGTGTGCTCGGCCGCCATCAGGCCGATAATCGGCCCACTTACTTTGACTATCAAGGGGTACGCTTCGGGCAAGACACCCTGCACGTTTTCGCCGGGCTGTGCGCCGTGGATACGCCGGCGCACGTCGAGTTGATGATGAAAGCATTGCGCGACAACGGGCAGAGCTGTACGCGCATGGGTGCTTACAAGCCGCGCACCAGTCCGTACTCTTTTCAGGGGCACGGGAAGACATGTCTCCCCTACGTGTTCGAGCTGGCGGGTAGATATGGAATTAAAGTCATCGCCATGGAGGTCACGCACGAGTCGCATGTTGATGAGATTCACACGGCTTTAAATCAGACCGGACGTGCAACCGGCGTGATGCTACAAATCGGCACGCGCAATACGCAGAACTTCGAGCTCCTCAAGAGCGTGGGGCGACAACAAGAGTTTCCCGTCCTGCTCAAACGCGGCTTCGGCATCACCCTGGACGAGTCGCTGCACGCCGCCGAGTATCTGGCCAGTGAGGGCAATCGTAAGGTTGTTTTCGGGCTGCGCGGCATGAAGACAAACATTGGCGAGCCGCACCGCAACTTCGTTGACTTTGCGCACGTACCGGTGGTGCGCCGGCTGACGCGCATGCCCGTCTGTATTGACCCCTCGCATGCGGTCGGGATGCGGGGCAGCGGCCCGGAGGGGATTCTCGACATCCTGCATGTCACCGCACAGGGCGTGATCGCCGGTGCCAACATGGTTCTCGTGGATTTCCATCCGGCTCCGGGGCAGGCGCTGGTTGACGGCCCACAGGCATTGCTGCTCGAAGAATTGCCGCGCTTTTTAGCAGACATACAGATCGCCCGCGAGGCGTATCTGAAGCGCCATGCGCTAGCTCAAGATACTCCGGTCGGCAATTAATCCTGACGTTCACGTGGCAAAGAGCAAACTTCAGTACTATAGCCGATTGCAGTTGAGAGTCACCGCTTGTCAGTCCCGCCTGCGGTAGCGGGCGGATCGTGGTGACGTTAGCACCCGCCGCTTTCCTCCAACTACCCAGCGGCACGCGCCTCGTCCCGCTCAACAGTGCGGGCACAGAAGCGACAGGCACGGTCGGGCAAATCTACATCCCCGTGCCCGCGCGCACGGCCGTCGCTTATCGAGTCGAAATCACCGCGCCCTGGAAAGCAATTCACCACAAAGACACAAAGAAAGACAGCGTGCGGGAGGGTGCATTGAGAACGTTAATCATTGCGGCGTTCTCCATTCATCTTTCTCTTTGTATCCTTACGTGTCTTTGTGGTGAGTTCTGTTAGCTGCTGTTAGCCGCGCCGCTCTTTTGCTTCCACCGCGCCTTGCAAACGCGCGCATGTGTGTTGTGACCGCAACGGCGTAGGTGTTAGTGGGCCGGCTTTGTTGTATGCTGCCTGCTACCGGCTTAATTATTTCGACAATAGGCAATGGAAGCGCGAGCGAGAACGCTTGCTGGCAAACCACTAACGACAAAAATAACAGGGGGCTTCAATGGCAAAGGGCAGACAGAAAAAGACGGGCGGGACGGTGAATGAGAAGGTCAATGATCTCGCTAAAAATAGTGAAGACGGCGCGGGCGAATTTCTCACGACCAATCAGGGCCTGCGCATCAACGACAACCAGAACTCGCTCAAAGCGGGCGAGCGCGGCGCGACACTGCTGGAAGATTTCATTCTGCGCGAGAAGATCACGCACTTCGATCACGAGCGCATCCCCGAACGCATCGTCCACGCACGCGGTGCGGCGGCGCACGGGGTTTTTCAAGTGTACGAATCCCAAGCCGAACTGACGAAGGCCAAGTTTTTGCAAGACCCGCAGGTCAAGACGCCCGTCTTCGTGCGCTTCTCGACCGTCGCCGGGTCGCGCGGCTCGTCTGATCTCGCACGCGATGTGCGCGGCTTCGCCGTCAAGTTCTACACGCAGGAAGGCGTCTATGATCTCGTCGGCAACAACATCCCCGTCTGCTTCATACAGGACGCGATCAAGTTCCCCGATCTGGTGCATGCCGTCAAGCCTGAGCCGCACAACGAAATTCCGCAGGCGGCGAGCGCGCACGACACTTTCTGGGACTTCATTTCCTTGATGCCCGAATCAATGCACATGATCATGTGGGTGATGTCGGATCGCGCCATCCCGCGCAGCCTGCGCATGATGGAAGGCTTCGGCATACACACCTTTCGCTTCATCAACGAGCAGGGCAAAGCGCGCTTCGTGAAGTTTCACTGGAAGCCTCTGCTCGGTGTCCACTCGGTGGTCTGGAACGAGGCGCTCAAGATTTCCGGCAACGACCCGGATTTCCACCGGCGCGATCTGTGGGAAGCGATTGAGCATGGCGACTATCCCGAATGGGAATTCGGCGTGCAGATCGTCGAGGAAAAGGACGAGCATAAGTTCGACTTCGATCTGCTCGATCCGACGAAGATTATTCCCGAAGAACTTGTGCCCGTCCAACGCATCGGCAAGTTGACCTTGAACCGTAACCCCGACAACTTTTTCGCGGAGACGGAGCAGGTCGCTTTTCATCCCGGTCATATCGTGCCCGGCATTGATTTCACCAACGACCCGTTGCTGCAAGGGCGTCTGTTCTCTTACACCGACACGCAACTGTCGCGGCTCGGCAGTCCGAACTTTCACGAGATTCCGATCAATCGCTCGCTCGCGCCCGTGCATAACAATCAGCGCGACGCGCACATGCGCCAGACGATCAATCAGGGTCGCGTCGCCTACGAGCCGAACACGCTGGGCGGCGGCTGCCCGATGCAGGCCGGGGTGGAGGTGGGCGGCTTCACGAGCTACGCGGAGAAGATCGACGCGCGGAAGGTGCGTGCGCGCAGCGCGAGCTTCTTCGATCATTTCAGCCAAGCGGCGCTGTTCTTCAACAGCCAATCCGGGCCGGAGCAACTGCACATCGTAAAGGCCCTGCGGTTCGAGTTGGGCAAGGTCGAGACGCCCGCCATCAGGGAGCGCATGGTGTACATGCTGGCGCAGGTTGACGCCACGCTGGCGCAGCGCGTCGCCGACGGACTCGGCATGAAAGTCC
>JANMAD010000220.1:0-6092 GCA_031359515.1 Acidobacteriota bacterium
CGTTATCAGCGACGGGCAGGACAACAGTTCGCGCTACACCTTCAGCGAACTGCGTAAGATGCTGAAAGAGTCGGACGTGCTCATCTACGCCATCGGCATTCTCGACAAAGGCAGTCCGAGCGAGTTGGACGTAGGCGGGCAGGCGATGTTGGACGAACTGGCTTCCGTCTCCGGCGGCAAAGCGTTCTTCCCGAACACCGGCGCGGAGATGAACGAAATCTTCGAGCGCATCGCCATCGAGTTGCGCCATCAATATTCCATCGGCTACAAACCGACGAACTTCACGAACAACGGCCGCTGGCATCGGCTGAAGGTCAAAGTGACGCCACCGCGCGGGCTGCCACATCTGTTCGTGCGCAGCAAAGACGGCTACTTCGCAACGATGAATCCGCGCTAGTGAGCTATTAGCTATTAGCTGTTAGCTGTTAGCTTGTTGAAGCTAGATAAAGTTGAACGATGATATCTGCCGAGCGCCGATGTAAGTTTTAGCTAATAGCTAACAGCTAACAGCTTCTAATCGGCTGGCAACGCACGCGGCTTTAAGTTCTTCTAAAAAGTGTTCGGCGCTTGACGCCTGAGGGCCAAGCGCACACTTGAAAGATTCAGCCTCTTTGCCCCAGCCGCGCGTACAGCCGGAATGCCGGCTCTTGAAGGGAAGCGCCCTGCCACACCCGCCGCCGCTAGGTTAGGTTGGGCGTGCCGGGCGCTTCTGCTTGTGCCGGCAAAGAGTCGGGGAGTGATTCGTCATGCTTCGTTCGCAAACTGTTCGCAACACACGGCGCGTGTGGCCAAGTTGCGCGCTCATTCTCGTCATCGCCGCGCTTGTCTGCGCCGGCGCGCTCTTGCCCACGACGAGCGCACGGCAGCGTCCGCGCCGCGCGACCAACGGCAATGCTAATCAACAGACGACGCGCCCGACGCCCACACCGACGCAGCCCGCCGCCCGGCCCACGCCGACACCTCCGCCGGGCCAGAGCAAGCCGAGCATACTGATCAGTCCTTCTTCGCAAACGACGCCGACGCCAACGCCCACGCCCGGCGGACAAGAGGTTGATGAGGATGAGATAGTGCGCGTTAACACGGAGATAGTGAACCTGAACGTGCGCGTGATTGATCGCAACAACCGCCCCATCAATGACGTGAAGCAAGACGAGTTTCGCGTCTTCGAGGACAACGTGCCGCAGAAGATCGAATACTTCACGCGCGAGGAAGTGCCGATCAGCTACGGGCTGGTGATCGACAACTCCGGCTCGCTACGCGCCCAACTCGGCCAAGTGATCGAAGCGAGCAAGACGATCATCAACAGCAATAAGGCGGGCGACGAAACGTTCCTCGTGCGCTTCATCAGCAGCGACAAGATCGAAGTCTTACAGGATTTCACGGCGGACGAGAACGCGCTCATGGACGCGCTCGATAATCTCTTCGTCGAAGGCGGGCAGACCGCAATTGTTGACGCCGTGCTGCTCTCGTCCGAGCGCGTCGCCAACTATAAGAAGAACAACGACGCCAACGACCGTCGCCGCCGCGCGCTCATCCTCGTGACCGATGGCGAGGAGCGCGGCAGTTTCTATCCTGAGTCGGAGTTGTTTGGGCGGCTGCGCGAAATGGACGTACAGATTTACGTCATCGGGTTTGTCAACGAATTGGACGCGCAAGGCGGCTTTATTCGCAAGAGTCCGAAGGACAAGGCTGTCAATCTCATTAACAAGCTGGCGACTGAGACGGGCGGGCGCGCCTTCTTCCCCACCTCCATCGCCGAACTGCCGCAGATCGCGCAGGAGATCACGCGCGACCTGCGCACGCAGTACGTCATCAGCTATTACCCGACCAACAAGACGCGCGACGGCCAGTTCCACGCCATCCGCGTCAACGTCGCCGCAAGCGACAAGCGCGATAAGCGCATCGCCATCACGCGCACGGGCCGCACGGCGACGCCCGGCAACATCAATGCGCCCGCGCCCAACAATAACAAACTGACGCCGCCCACACGTAAACCTTGACGGCATGCGCTTGCTGCCATTAATCTGCCCGGCTAGGAGACAACTATGCCTTGTGCCGTTGAACTACTAGCCGGGATTACTTTCTTTGATTTACTCGACGAGGACGAACGCTGCGCGCTCGCCGATGTGCTCGACCACGTGACCATTGACGAGGGGCAGGCGCTCTACCGCCAAGGCGAGCCGGGCGACGATCTCTACGTCGTCCGCAGCGGTGCGGTCGAACTCTCTGTCAAAGACATCACCGGGCAGAAGATCGTGCTGCACGAGGCGCACGCGGGCGAAATGTTCGGCGCGCTTGGACTGGTGGATAACGAACCGCGCCCCGCGACGGCCACCGCGCTCGAACCATCATCGCTGCTCCTGCTCGACCGCGATGACCTGCTGCTCCTTTTCAAGCAACACCCTGAGGCCGCGCTGGCCATGCTCGCCGCGCTAGGCAGCATGACGCGCAAGACCGGCCACCTGCTGCAAACGCGCGTCTCGCGTAACGTCAACGATGAAGTCGAAGTGCAACGCCTGTCGCCCATCGTGCGCTTCGCCGATTTTCTCGCTTGGTTTAGCGGCAGCATGCCATTCCTGCTGCTGCATACGCTCTGGTTCTTGGCGTGGATTGCGCTCAACACGCTGCTCTTGCCGCGCAACCCCGACGGCACAAGAGGGTTCGACCCGTTCCCCTTCGGGCTATTGACGATGATCGTCTCGCTCGAAGCGATCTTCTTGTCGTGCTTCGTGCTGATCAGTGCGAACCGGCAGGCGGAGAAGGACAAGGTACGCGCCGACATCGAGTACGAGGTCAACATCAAAGCGGAACTTGAGGTCGCGCATCTACACGAAAAGACCGACGCGATCTACGAAGCCATGCTCGAACGCTTCACTCGCCTCGAAAAGGCGTTGCCGCGCGTCGGCGCATAGCACGCTCTATCAGTGGGTTTCTATAGCACAAAAGCGGCCGGCAGAAATTTTTATTGCCGGCCGCTTTTGCGTTTGCTTAGTGGATGATCTGTTTGGTGAGATTTAGCCGTTGCCAGATGACGTTCTCGTCCGGGAAAGAGATGGCGAGCGTTTCGCTACGCATGATGATGGCAGTATTGACGATTGATTCGAGGTCTTGAAAGATGCCGTCGCAAGGCAGACAATCCGACAAATGCGTCTGTACTAGCGCACGCATATCTTGATCGAGCGCCCCGTCGCGGTAGTCGCTCAACAGTTCGAGGTACTTAGCGCAATCCATCTACATCTCCTTCAAGGCAAACCGGGCGGAATGGTTCAGCCAGCGCGTTCGAACAACTTTAGACTCCCCGATCACGCGGCCTGTTGTCTGAGGATCTGTCTTAATTTTAGCCGCGCCTTGTGCAACTGCGACTTCGACGTGCCCTGCGAGACGCCGAGGATGTCGGCGATCTCGGCGTGGTCGTTGCCTTCCACGTCGTGCAGCACGAAGACAGTGCGATAACCGGGCGGCAACTGCGTGATCGCGCGCTCCAACGCGATGCGGTCTACAATCGGCATACGGTTGGGATTCGCTGTGCCGGTGACGATCTGCACGGGCGTCTCGCCTTCGGGGGTCGTGAACTCGGGCCGCGCGCTGCGTCGCCGGAAATGCATGAGGACTTGATTGACCGTCAGCCGGTGCAGCCAAGTGGTAAAGGCCGACTCGCCGCGAAACGAACCGATCTTTTTGAAGAGGTGTGTGAACACGTCCTGCGTCAGGTCTTCCGCCTCCGTCGGGTTCGAGGTCATACGAAAGCAGAGCGCATAGACGCGCCGGAAGTGCCGACGATAAAGCTGCTCGAAGGCGCTCGTGTCGCCCGCGGCCGACTGTTGCGCCAACTCCAGATCGCTCGGTGGTTGTGTCTCGACTTCGGCTGCGCTCATGCACCTTCCTCCTCGGTCAGTTTACTTGCCGAGCCGGCCCGACATTCTGCTGTCTGTGTGCCACGCACTTTAGCACTCCCCGCGCGGGCCAGCCAAATCTATTACACAAGCAAACGCGATGCCTCCTCGCGACAAACAATGGCCAACAAAAGAAAAGACCGGAGCGGTAATCATGCCGCTCCGGTCTTCTTTACTGCCCCGCACTGGCGGGCGTGTGCTTAACGAACTTCAGCGTCGCGCTCGGTGCGCAAATTGTTTGTCACCGAGAAGACACCCGGCACTTGGCTCGCCGCCATGTAGGCAAAACGCCGGTCACCTTCGTTTGCAACCACGCCTTCGAGCGTCACATGCCCGTGGTTGACGACGATGTGCAGCGACGGATTCGCGCCTTGTGCGTAGCGATACAGCCCTGCCGTATTGAAGACCGACCGATACGTCGCGCGCCGGATCGCATCATCGAACGAAGAAAGCGGCAACACTTCGATCTTGTTGACCACCTGTGTCACGCCATCGAGTTTCGCGACCCGACGCGCGGCGTCAGAGCGCGTCGTCGGGCGCACAACCTGCCCGTAGAGCGTCACCGTCCCGCCTTTGATCTCGTAGGCCAGATTATCGAACACGCCGTAGTACGGCAGCGTGACCAACTCTTTGCGCACGCTCTTGCCGAGTTGCTGCTGACCCAAGCCTTGCGCGTTCGACTCGGTCGGCGTAGCGAGGGCCGCACCGGCAGTCAACGCAAGCGCCGCCGCGAGCGCGACAAGTTTGCTTTTGAATGTTTTCATGATGCCTGTAAGCTCCTGTGAATAATGTTTCATGCTTGCCATCTTGACGTTGAATTAGATGCTTGCCGAGTGCGCCGGTTGTCTCTCGGCGCAAGCACTCACAAGCTCGATTTGTAGTGAATTTAGCTGGAAATCTTGCGGTTTCGCGAGGATTACAGACAAGGCATCGGGGCGGGTTTTATGAAGCTCAGCCGGCCAAAATAAATAGGCTGTCGATCTATTCTCTACAGGCTCCCCCAAACCTGTACAGAACGCTGACCGACAGCCGATTTATTACTGCTCTTCAACGACCACATCCGAACGATTCCGTTCCCCCGAAAGAACCGTGCGAACTAGAGCGAGCCAAAGCCTCCCCCAAAGCCTTCACTCACTGTCGTCTCCGAGCGACCCCTTGTTCTTTTTTCAAGTACCTTTTTCTTTACGTCAGACTATAGAGCAACGCGTGTACCATTCACTCATTGCAAGCACGCGCCGCAAACGTGGGTCACCTTTTTCGCCGAAATTATGCGCTTGTTAATTTCAACTCTCCTTTTACACCTTTGCAGCATTTCGTTTTCAGTCTGCACCTTGCATCTATTCAATACTTCCCTCATCTATCCTTGCACGATAACAGTTCAGCCGATGGCTTATGCGTCCGCCTCTGTTGCCAACGCTGTGCGCGCCCAGAAGACGAAGTCTGTGGCGGCGGGCTGCGCGCCGATAGAGCGCAACAGCAGAGCGATCTGCCCGCGATGATACCAGGAGTGGCCGAACAACTGCGTCAGGATGTCCTCTACCGTGTTGCTGAAGCGCGGCCCCTCCAAACTCTGATACTCGAACACGCGCACCAACTCCGCGTCCGTCAGTGCAGCAAGATACCGCGCCCAGATTGCCTGCACCTCCGTCACGCTGGCCGTCAAGTCTGCCAGCGAAACGTTCTCCGGAAAGAAGTCCGCCAACGTCGGCCCCTGTTGCGCCGCGCCAAAGCGATAGAGCCACAGTCTGCGCGCCGCGACGATGTGCGCCATCAGCGAGATGGCTTTGCCGTAACCTTCGCTCGCGCGTAACTCTGCCGGCACACGGGCCAGCGACGCCAACACTTGCGCGTGGCTATCCTGTTCATACGCGAACCAACGCCGATACCTATCCATCGCGCTCTCACCCATTAATCTTCGTCCTCAGTCGCGCCCGCGCACCGAGCCGCTGATCTTCTTGCGCGTCGTCTCGCCTGTGTGCAGCACGGGCAGCCCCTGATCCACTTCCGCGTGCGGGCGCGGGATGACGTGCGTGGCGACGACTTTGCCGACCCGCGCACCGGCCGCCGCGCCGGCATCAACGGCCGCTTTGACCGCGCCCACCTCGCCGCGCACAATCGCCGTCACCAGCCCCGCGTCAATCCGCTCGTAGCCCACAAGCGTCACGTTCGCCGCCTTCACCATCGCGTCCGCCGCCTCGA
>JANMAD010000240.1:0-7055 GCA_031359515.1 Acidobacteriota bacterium
ATGACAGTCGAGCTTCCAATCCGCCGGCAGATAGTCGCGCATGTACGACTCGCGCAACAGCCGCTCGGTCGAGACTACATCCACGCTCTCGCCGATGGCCGTCACCGTCACGTGCTCGCCCTTCGGGATGAGCGCGATGTAACGCACGTCCGTCTGTTTCAAGACGAAGAAGTGGATCAGGTTGCCGAGCTTCGCGCGTTGAAACTCTGCGTCCACCCGCGCTTCGATCACGCACGTCTTCCACGTCGGCGGCGGTTGATAACCGTAGATGAGGCGTTGGCTGAGTTGCGAGTTGACGCCGAATGCGCCGACCACCAAGTCGTACTCGTGCGTCGCGCCGTCCGCCGTCTTGATCGCGGGGCGGCGTTCGAGCGTCGCGGGCACGGCGATGTCCTGCACGTTGAGGGCGACGTGCCGCGCGCCGAGTTTGATCGCTTGCTCAAGCAGGAACTGATCGAAGCTGCGCGCGGCATCGGGGCTGTCGGTGCTGATGGGCCCCGCGCCGCGATAGACGCCGTAAATCTTGTGCCCGCGCTCGTTCTCCAGCCGCGCGGACGCATCCTGATAGTGGACGGCGTAGCCTGCGATCTCGTATTGGATAACTTGCGGCGGGATGGTCGTCGTCGCTTGCTCGATCTCCGCGATGAGACTGTGCCCGATTGCGCCAGCGCACATGTTGCAGCCGGGCGCGCCCTTCCTGGCGAAGTTCTTGCCGTCGTAGATGTCAACGTTGAGATTAAGTCCGAGCGCGCGGGCGCGGCGCAAGAGTTCGATAGCGAAGAACGAGCCGGCGGGGCCTGCGCCGATGACGCAGACGCGACTGCCCGATGTCAGATAAGTTGGCTGCGACATCCGCCGCGCACCTCGCGGGCACAACAACAAACTTGCGGTCGGGTCATTAAGGGGGAAGAAACGCGCTCAGTCAGTTGCGTTCAGCTTAGGCGCATGCTCGCCACGTGTCAACGATACGGTCGGGCGGGTGACAGGGCACGGACGACGAGCATCTGGGGTCGTGGGTCTATCTCGCTTGGTAAACGCGCGACGCGCCTGTGCTTCCATTCGAGCAACGTTTTGTGCGATGCTAGGCGGGCACTTTAAGCCGCGCGCACGCGACGGCGGCGCAAGTTAAATTTGGAGGAGACTGTTAAGCTCATGCGTTTTATGTTCTCGTTAGCCGCCGCCCTCTGTCTGAGCGCGACGCTGCTACTCCTGCTCGCCTGTAACCCCGCAGCTTACGATGCCCGGTCGAACGCGAACGGCACGACCGCGACCACGCCCGGTGTCACCACTACAGCGTCGCCCGCCGCGCCCGTCCCACCGGCGGACGATGTGCGGCGCATCACCGTGTCCGAGTTGCAGCAAGAGTTGGCCGCCAATAAAGCCATCATCGTAGATGTGCGCGGCGAAGGGCCGTTCAAGGCCGGACACATCAAAGGCGCGCTCATGATTCCGTTCGCGGAGATCGATAAGCACGTTGCCGAGTTGCCGAAGGACAAGCTCATCGTCACCTACTGCTCTTGACCAAACGAGCACACCAGCGCCAGTTCGGCGCAGACACTCAAGAGCAAAAACGTCAATAACGTCGCGGCCCTCCTCGGTGGTTACGCAGCCTGGCAAAGTGCCGGGCTGCCGATTGAGAAAGTGCCCTAACGACGGCCGCACATTAACCGCTACAAAGCTGAAGGGCACGAAGACATTGAACCGTCTTCGTGCCCTGCGTGTTTTAGTGGTTAATGCTTACTCGCTTACACTTCACTCAACGCACAGACCTGTGTCTCGACTTGCGCGGGCGCGGCCATAGCGATCTCGTACTTGCCTTCATGCTGGCTGAAGAAACGTTTGAGGAAGGCGACGCCCGCGGCCGGCGCGAGCGTGTGCAGCGCTTCCATGTCGCGGTTGAGCCAAAACTTGTCGTGCCGGTCAGTGCGCTCAAGATAGCCACGCCGATACGCTTGCGCCGCGCTTAAAGGCGGTGCGGGCGCAATTTCCAGCGGCGCGAGGAAAGCATTGTTGTATTCCAACTCGATCAGCGCATACCTGTGCCGGGCGCACAACTCCGCGAGGCTCTCGATGCTGTAGCCGTAGAAGTGGTGGCGCAACTGAAAATCCGGATCGTACTTGACGACGAACTTGATTGGCGGCGGAATCTTCTCGTTGATCTCGGTCACGATCAGGCGCGGGCGAAAGTGCGTGAGCAGCGCATCCAGCACCCAGTAATCGTAACTGTCTATGTCGAGACTGAGGACGCCAAACTCCGCCGCCAACTCGTAAGCCTGCAAGAGCGGCACGACATTCTGCGGCGTCACGCGACAACGACTGACGAACACCTGCGGATGGTTGCGATAGGTGCGCGCCAGCCGATAAGCGCGCCGGCTGTCCAACTCGACCGCCAGCCCACGCCAACCCGCCGCAAAGAGCGCGTGCGTGTTCGAATGTCTGACGCCATCGCCCGCGCCTAAGTCTACGGCTACATAATCGCGCGCCGCCGGCAACAGCGCGGCGCAGTACTTTTGCAGAATCCGTTCCTCGTCGAAATTGGAAAAACTGCGCCCGCCCTGCGCTCGCCGGCCGCGTAGGAGTCGCGCGCGTGTCAGCTCGGAAAAAGGAATTGCGTCTAATAAACTCATGATAAAACAGTGACAAGTGGCGTGTGCCAAACGAGGAGCGCACAGAATTTTAACTTGTCACCCGTCACTTGTCACTCGCAACCTTTTGCTCACGTCCAGCGCAGACCCGCGATGCGCTCAAGCTGCGGCGCAAAGTGAAAACGCGCGAGCGCTTTGGGCCGGCGCTCTTGCAACGCGGCCAATTCACGCGCCACTTCGCGCCGCACGCCACGCCCCTCCGCATCCAATGCCGCTACGCGCTCGACCACGCGGCTCAGGGCCAGACACACGCCTGCGACAAAGCTGCGCGCGTCCGTCTGCCGATTCAAATGCGCCTCGCCCTCGACATACTCGACGCATGCGCCGAGCGCGGCGAGGAACGGATAATCGTCCGCCAACTCTGCGCGCACCGCGCGGAAGTGTGCGGCGAAACTCTCGGTTGAAGCAGCGGCGAGCGCACGTTCGACGGCCGCGATCACGTCGCCGCTCAACTGCAACACCGCGCGGCGATCAAGATCAGCCTGCATCGTCTGCGCCGCCGCAATGGGCGGACGCAGCTCGTCGAACGACTCCGCCGGTGGATGCTCATAGACGCTGATCCGTCCGCCCGCTTCGCGTGCGCGCACGAGCAGCCGCTGCAATGCCGCCTCGCCCGCCTCCTCGCGCCCGCTCGCGTGGTCGCGCTCGCGTGCTTCCATGCCGCGCCGCCCCGCCAGATAAATGTCGCCGTCATACTCGTCTAACTCGATTTGCACGCGCCCCGTGAAATCGCGCTGTTGCAGAAAGCGCAGCAGCGCCGCCAGATTGACGAACGCCGTGTCCAGATTCTCGTAAACCACGCGCGGCTCTGCGCGCTCACCTGCCGACATGATGGTTAGCTGATAGCGATTAGCTGTTAGCTGTTAGCTGTTAGCTGTTAGCTGTTAGCTGTTAGCTGTTAGCTCTTTGTTTTTAGCTAATCGCTAACAGCTAATCGCTAATCGCTTTTTATGCGCGGACGCTTAGCGGCCCTTCGACATGCGGGCCACGACCTTCGGCACGGCGTTCAGTGGGAGCAAGCGTTGCCCGCGCATCATCCAACGATTCTTGCGGCCCGGGATGACGAGACCGCCGCCACCATCGAGCTTTTGCAGCGTCTCGTTGACGACCTCTTCATGCCCCTGTTCGCCGCCGGGCACTTTCTGCCGTGGCGCCTGACTCGCGGCCAGTTCGGGATCAACTTGGAGGCGACCGGGACACACGGTCACGATCTTCACGCCCGTGGGCCGCAACTCTTCGCGCAGCGCCATCGAGAACGTGGTGAGAAAAGATTTCGTGGCGGAGTAGAGCGCCGCGTAAGGGATCGGCTGAAAGCCCGCGAGCGAAGAGACGTTGATGATGCCGCCTTGCCGGGCCGCGATCATCGGCGGCAACAAGTTGAACGTCAACTCGACCACGGCCGCATTGTGTAGATTGATCATCGCCAACTGCTGTTCTAGCGGCAATGTCCAGAACTCGCCGCGCAGACCGAACCCGGCGTTGTTGACTAACAACTCGACTGCGAGTTCGCGCTCGCGCAATTGTTCCGCGAGCCGCTGCCCCGCTGCCTCGGCGGCCAGATCGAACGCCAATGGCTCAACTTGAATTTCGTGCGCGGCGCTTAACTTAGCGGCTAGGGCTGCGAGTTTACCCTGCGTGCGGGCGACGAGGATCAGATTCTGTTTGCGCGCGGCGAGTGCCTGCGCGAAGAAGCGGCCGAGACCCTGCGACGCGCCGGTGACGAGGGCATAACCGCCGGCCTGCGTCATGTTGAAGAAGGCCGCGCGTTGATGTCGAGCTCGGCGGCTTGGTTAGTATGCAAGACCGGGCCGGCAGCAGTACGCCCGCGGCCGTACATGCGTTGGCGCACGCCTGCGGGGAAGCGCGTGCGGAAGACCACATCACACACGCCGCTGCTCGTGCCGAAGCCGCGCGTCATGCCCTGCGAGGTGTGGTGATAAAAGTGGTGCTTCTTCATGTAGCGTATGTAAGGATTGCGGAAGTTGTAGTAATGGACGCAATGATGCACCCACTCTTCCGTCACGTAGCCTATCGTCGTCGCAGCCAGCAACATGGACAGGGTATAAGCGGGAAAGAGAAAACTGATCGACGCGGCGACGACGAAGAGCGGCAGCAGGTCGCGCAGTTGGCCGCTCATATGCATGCCATCGAACGGCCGTTCGTGATGTTCCCAATGAAGTGGATCGAGATACTTGTTGGCGAGGCCCGTGTAGAACTTCTTGTACCACTTCTTCGAGTGTTTGAAGCGCCCATGCAGGATGAAGCGATGGAAAAAATATTCCACCAACATCCAGACCGGAAAGCCGGCCAGATAGAAGCCGACGGCGCGGTACGGGTGCGCCGAGCGGCTCGCCAGCCAAAACAGAAGCACGGAATACCCTGCGTAAAAGGCCGTGATCGGATAGAGCCGCCGGCGGGAAATCATTGCCTGCTGCTGCTTATAGACGGCGAACGGAACGCCTTGCGCACGAGCGTGTATAACTTGAGCGGACGCCATTAAGATTAAAGCCTCTATGCAGGTAAGGTCAGAACTCGGACGACAGGGATTGTCGATGAAACAGTCGGCCTAAGTCAACAGGCTTCGGCTATGCGCCGCGCCCGCCCGGCCCATTTTTGTTGCGCGCCGCAGGGGGCTGTGCCAAACTGCGCGCCACATCAAGCGAGGTCTAACAGACATCCGCGCTAACATTGCGACAAACTTTCAGGAGACGAACGCACGTGCTACGCGGCATCTTTCGCACTAAGAACTTGGACGACATCATGGCAGCAGCCGGCACCGCGCAGTTCGCATCGAATCGTACGCCCGGTGCGGCCGAAAACTTTTAATCGTTCTAATGGAGACAATATGAATCGTAGGACGGAGGCGCGCCAAAAAAGCTCGGCCGGAGATGAGACAGGCAACGAAGCCGGGCAACTGGAAACAGCCACCGCCGCACCGCATGGCGGATTGCAACGCTCGGTCGGTTTCTACGGGCTGATGTTCGTCTCGCTCGGCTCAATCATCGGTTCGGGCTGGTTGCTCGGCGCGCTCAACGCGGCGGAAGTGGCGGGGCCGGCGTCGATCTTGTCGTGGATTCTCGCCGCCTGCATGCTGTCGCTGCTGGCGCTAACCTACGCCGAGTTGGGCGCGACCTACCCGGTCGCCGGCGGCGCGGCGCGCTTTCCTTACTACTCGCACGGGCCCATCGCGGGGTTCATGTCCGGCTGGGCGTCGTGGTTGCAGGCGGTGTTCATCGCGCCCATCGAGGTGCTGGCCGCCATCACCTATGTCAACAGCGTCGGCTGGGTCAATCAGCACTTCAACATGATCAACAAGGTGGGCGAGAAGGCCGGCCTCCTCAACAGCACGGGTCTCGTCGTCGCGCTCGTCCTGATGGTGCTGTTCACGGCGATCAATCTCGCGGGCGCGAAGTTTCTCTCCGACAGCAACATCATCGTCGTCATCTGGAAGACGGCGGTGCCCGTGCTCGCCATCGCGGTCGTCGCCTACTTGCAGTTCAATCCCGCTAACTTCCAAGCCGGTGGCGGCTTTATGCCGTTCGGCTTTCATGGCGTCTTCGCCGCGCTGACCGGCGGCGTGGTGTTCGCCCTGCAAGGCTTCGAGCAGGCGGTGCAACTCGCCGGCGAGGCGCGCAATCCGAAACGAGATTTGTCACGGGCGATCCTGACGGCGATGGCCATCGGCGCGGTGCTGTATGCGCTCTTGCAAGTCGTGATGATCGGCGGACTCGATCCGCGCAACATCGTCAACGGCTGGGCTAAGCCGCTCGGCACTGACCCGTCCGACTACGGCGCGTGGTACACACTCGCCCTCGCGGTGGGCGCAGGCTGGCTCGCCAAAGCGCTCATCATCGATGCGGTCATCTCACCGGCGGGCACGGGCATCGTGTATGTCACCACGACCGCGCGCCTCTCCTACGCCCTGGGCGAAGAGCGCGAGATGCCGCAGGCGCTGGCCACGACCAATCGCAAGGGCGTGCCCGTCGTCTCCATCATCGTGGCGGCGGTCATCGGCTCACTCGCGTTCGGGCCATTCAAAAGTTGGAGCGCGCTCGTCAGTGTCGTCACCGGTGCGACAGCGATCATGTACGCCTTCGCGCCCGTCTCACTGGCTGCGCTGCACAAGGTTGACGGCGGACGCCCGCGCTCCTACCGCGTGCCCCTGCCGGCACTCGTATTGCCGGCGGCGTTCTGCTCGGCCAACCTGATCATCTACTGGGGCGGTTTCGAGACCACCTGGAAGCTCGCCTGCGCGATGGCCGTCGGGCTGGCTCTGTTCGTCATGGGCGCGTGGCAGCGCGGCACCGGCGCGCAACGCACCATCCGCAACGCCTGCTGGATCGGGCCGTGGTTCGCCGGGCAGGTGCTCATCGGCTGGCTCGGCCGCTACGGCAAAGGGTCGAGCAACTT
>JANMAD010000261.1:0-3684 GCA_031359515.1 Acidobacteriota bacterium
CGTAGCCGACCATGCGCTCGAAGCCGACGCGCCCGCTGACGTTCTGGAAGTAATGGTTGTTCGAGAACGCAAGCGCTTCCGTCAGGTCGAGCCGGTTGCTGCTGACCGAGACGAGCGACGCCTCTTGTAACGGATCGATCACGCGCTCGCTCAAACCGGCGAGACCGGTGATCAACTTGATCGTCGAGCAAGGCTTGAAGCCGCGCCGCACTGCCCATTCCTGATTGACGATGGAATAGATGCGTCCGCTCTTCGGGTCCATCACGACGACGGAGGCGATGTGCCGGCCGAGCGCATTGACAGCCGCGCGCCGTACTTCCAAATCCTCGCCCGTCGTATCGTCGCGCGCAATGTTGGCCGCCACCTCGTCACGGAGCGCTTGTTCGGCGGCGCGGGCACGCGCGATGGCGGCGAGCCGCGCCAACTCCGCGCGCCGGCGCGCTTCAGCTTCACGCCGCGCTTGTAATAGCCGCTCGCGCCGCGACATGCGCCGCCCGCCCCCACTCCGCGCGTTGCGCGCATCGGCCCGCTCTGCGCGCTCGCGTCTGCGGCGCTCGGCGCGCGTCTCGTGCGCGGGCGCTTTCGTCCGCGCCGTCATGTCGCGCCCCTTGGCGGCGCGCTCATTACGCCCGCCGCGCTTCTGCGCGCCGGCAGACTTCGGCTTAGCAGCTTTGGCCTTTGCGGCCGGCTTGGCTTTGCGCCCGCGTGCATCGGTTATGATAGCTGTCAGGCTGAAACAAATGGTGAGCAAGAAGAGCGGCAGCAGGACGGTTCGGGTTCTCGTCATCAGTTGACCTTTCTATAGAGCAAGGGGGATAAGCGGCGTGCGGCTGACGACTAAGCGCACGCGCGCTCTCCGAACTTAAAATGCAAATGGCGTTGTCGTTCCGGCCAGAGACGCGCGCCGCGCAAGGCACGCGCAAACGAAAAGTCTTAGGGTTGTAAGTCGGCGGCAAGCTGACATCAGCTTCTCCCTGACTCAAGGATTCAAATCTCACGTTCCGTTCTGGCTAGATTAGGAGAGACAAAGCCCCCACGGTCTCCGGGGGGTTTGCGCAGGAGACGTTTGCGACTATAACATCTGAACTCGCCGACGGCAATAATTAACTTTAACTGCCAATCAGCGCCGCGTTGAGCGCTTTCGACTTAACGTGCCGCGCTCGTGGGCCGACCTTTACGCGATGCAAGCGCTCAACCTTTTCAACAGTTTTCGCGTCCGGCTGCTGCTGGTGCTGGCCCTCTTGCTCATCGCCACGCTTGGCGTGCAGTTCATTTTGAATCGCCGGTCCGAGCAGCGGGTTGCCCGCAGAATTGCCGAGCAGGAACAGGCACTCGCCGCCGGCATCTCCCTCGCCGTGCGTAGTTTCTCAACGTCCGACCGCCTGAAAGACCTCGACCAAGGCGGGCAGTTTTTGCAGCGCGAGAAGCAAGCGGGGCGCATCACGAACGTGCTCATCGTGCAGGATGATGGCGACGTGCCCGGCGGCGGGATTGATGCGGAGGATTTGATTGATGACAGCCTTGACCCGGCTTACAACCCGGAGCGACTCGACGACGGCACTGACCGTTATATGAAATTGGCGCAAGTTCCACTGCCGCGTATCGTCAATGCGGCACAGGCCAATCTTAACCAGCCTATCGCGGGCGAATCGCTCGCCTTTACCATCCCGGCGCAGACCGACCGGGGCCGCTACAATATTATTATTGTGCTTGGCTCAGTGCATGCGGGCAGTCGCGATGCCCTCTGGCAATCGGCGCGCACGCTCTTGCCCACGCTCTCGGTTCTGCTCGTCGCCACGTTGGCCACGGGGCTACTCGTGTGGCGCTTTACTCAACCGATTCAAGACTTGTCGAACGCCGCGCGCCGCGTCGCGGCCGGCGATTTCGACTTTCGCGTGCCTGCTGCTCAACGTTCCGACGAGATGGGCGCGCTCGCCCGCGTCTTCAACGAGATGATCGCGCGCTTGGGTCGCATGCGTGAGTTGGAAGGACAACTACATCAGGCGGAACGCTCGGCCGTGGTCGGCCGGCTCGCTTCCGCCATCGCGCACGAGGTGCGCAACCCGCTCAACTACATCAATCTCACGCTCGATCATCTGCGCACGGCGCTTGCGCCCGCCGACCCCGAACGCCGCGCGCTCGTTGATCGCCTCACCGATCAACTCAAGGTCGAAGTCCAACGCATCAACGTGCGCATCTCGGAGTTTTTAAGCTACTCCCGACCTGCGCGGCTCGATCCGCGTCCGCTCGATCTCAAGGCTACGATCAACGATGCCCTGCGGCTGGTTGAGCAACAGGCGGCCGAGAGTCACATCGAGACGCGCGTCGAAGCGGAAGACGAGCTACCATCGGTGCAGGGCGATCCCGAATCTTTACGTTCCCTCTTCACAAACCTTATTATCAACGGCGTGCAAGCGATGGAAGGCAACGGCACAGGCGGACATTTAACGATCACGCTGGCCACAGACACGCCGGGCCGCGTCCGCGTCGGTATCACGGACACCGGGCGCGGCATCGCGCCCGCAGACATCTCGCAAGTATTCGAGCCGTACTACTCGACCAAAGACACGGGCACAGGCCTCGGTCTCGCCATCGCCAAGAAGGCCGTGGACGATCACGGCGGCACGATCAGCGTCCACAGCAAACAAGGCACGGGCACAACGTTTACGATCATCCTACCAACGGAAGGAGTGACGAATGACCAGTGACGAGTGACAAGCTAGAGCTATTTCGTTCTTGTCACTCGTCACTGGTCACTCGTCACTGAAATATATGGCACGCAAAAACATACTCGTAGTGGACGATGAAAAGTCGCAACGGGAAATCCTGGAGATGATCCTGTCCGGCGAAGGTTACGAGATAACGCCCGCCGCGTCGGGCGAGGCCGCGCTCCGGCTCGCGCGCGAGAAGCGCTTCGATCTGGCGCTGACCGATTTCAAGATGACCGGCATGGACGGCATCGAGTTGCTGCAAAAGCTGCTGACGCACGACTCTTCGATCATCGTCATCCTGCTGACCGCGCACGGCTCGATTGATTCGGCCAAAGAGGCGCTCCGGCGCGGCGCGTTCGACTATCTTGAAAAGCCCTACGACCGCGCCACGTTGCTCGACACGATCCGCCGCGCGTTGGGCCGGCTTGACGTGCTGGACATGGAGATCGTCTCGGCTTCGCCGGAGATGGAGTCGGTTAAGAAGATGATCCTCAAGGTCGCGCGCTCGACCTCGACCGTGCTGATTCGCGGCGAGTCCGGTACGGGCAAAGAATTAATTGCCCGCGCGATTCATAATCAAAGCCCGCGCGCCACAGAGATGTTCCAGGCCGTCAACTGCGCCGCAATCAACGAGAACCTGCTTGAATCAGAGTTGTTCGGGCACGAGCGCGGCTCGTTCACCGGCGCGCACGCCGAGAAGAAGGGTCTGTTTGAAGTCGCCGATAAAGGCACGCTCTTTCTCGACGAGATCGGCGAGTTGGACATCAGCATGCAGGCGAAGTTGCTGCGCGCGTTGCAGGAGCGCGAGATCAGGCGCGTCGGCGGCACGCGGCCGATCAAGATCGACGTGCGCGTCGTGGCCGCGACGAACCGCGACCTGCGCGCGATGGTCGCCGACGGCCGTTTTCGCGACGACCTCTATTACCGCATCAACGTCCTCTCGATTGACGTGCCCCCCTTGCGCGAACGGCGC
>JANMAD010000271.1:0-11979 GCA_031359515.1 Acidobacteriota bacterium
GATCGGGTCGGCAACTGCGCCGCTCGCGTTGTCGCGCACGTTGGCGTTGGTCGGCACATCGGACAGTCCGCGTGCGGGCGACGTAGTGGTCGTGCGCGCGTTGACTGATAGTGCGACGTACAACCAACTTGAGTTGCCGACAGGCCGTCTGGCGAAGATCACGCCGGGCGATGTGCTGGTCGGTGTGCTGGGCCGGCGGCGCGCGTTGAAGGGGTTCGTGGGCGACGTGCCGGCAATGGTCAAAGCGGGTGATGAGTTGCACCTGCTGAATATGGGCGGCGTGATCGGTTGCTGCACGGGGCATCATTCGAGTCTGAGCGATGCGATCCGCGTCGAGGTGCTGGGGCTGGTGGCGGATGAGCAGGGACGTGTGCGCAATATCGCGGAGGCGGCGTTGCCGCCATGCGATCACTTGGGCGAGACTGCGCCGCTCGTACTGGTCGCGGGCGCGTGCATGAATAGCGGCAAGACGTTTGCCGCGACGGAGTTGATCAAGCAGGCGACGCGCGCCGGTTTGCGCGTGGCGGCGGGCAAGCTCTCCGGCGTCGCGTGTCTGCGCGACACGCTGAACATGGCGGATCATGGCGCGGCGGCGACGGCGAGTTTTCTCGACTGCGGTTTGCCTTCGACCGTCGGCGTGGGCGATCTCGCGCCGGTGGCGAAAGCGATCATCGCGCGCTTGAACGAATGCGCGCCCGATCTGATCGTGATCGAATTGGGCGACGGCATCATCGGCGGCTACTCGGTCGAGTCCGTGTTCGACGATGAAGAGTTGCGCGCGGCGACGGCGGCGCTCGTCTATTGCGCGTCGGATTACGTCGGCGCGTGGGGCGGCATCGAGTGGTTCGCGCGGCGCGGGCTGGCGGTCGATCTCGTCGCCGGGTCGGTGACGGACGCGCAGATGGGCGAAGACTACATCGAGCAACAGTTCGGCGTAGCAGCGGGCAACGCGCGGCGCGACGGCGCGCGTTTGTTTGAGATCGTCAAGAGCAAAGTTCAAAGTACAAAGTTTAAGGTTCAAGGTTCAGAGAGCGTGGTGTGTGTTTGAACGATGGCGCGGGCGGCATTGAGATTTGTGCCTGTAACTTTGCACCTGCAACCTTGAACTTTGATTTTTAGCATGAAACTTAAGATCGGCATCTTCGGTGGATCGGGCTATGGCGGGGCGGAGTTGCTGCGCATCCTGTTGCCGCATCCGCATGCCGAGGTCGCGCTCGTGACGGCGAACGAGCACGCGGGCAAACTCGTCGGCGAAGTGCATCGCAATCTATACGGGTTGACCGGACTGCGCTTCACGTCCGCGCCCGAAGATTTACAGAGTCTGGCCGATCTCGATTGCGTCTTCTTCGCGCTGCCGCACGGGCAGGCGCTCGCGCTCGCGCCGCAGTTACCGCCGACGGTGAAGGCGATTGATCTATCCGGCGATTTCCGGCTGAATGATGCGACCGAGTTTTTGCAGCACTACGGGCGCGAGCACACGGCGATTGAGTTGCAGCGCGAGTTTGTGTATGGCTTGACGGAGACAAACCGCGCCGCGATTAGCCACGCACGGCTCGTCAGTAATCCGGGCTGCTTTGCGACGGCGACGTTGTTGGGGCTTGCGCCGCTCGTCGCGGCGGGCGAGTTAGCGGGGCGCGTGATCGTTGATGCTAAGACCGGCTCGTCCGGTTCTGGCGCGAAGGCGGCGGCGAACACGCATCATCCGCAGCGCAGCAATTCGTTCTACGCTTACAAGCCGTTCACGCATCAGCACGTGCCGGAGATCGAGCAGGAGTTAAGGCGCGTCGGCGATTGGACGAGCGAGTTTGTGTTTATGACCCACTCGCTACCCGTCGCGCGCGGCATCTTCGCCACGTGTTATGTCGAGACGAAAAACGAACTGACGGCTGATGCGGCCCGCGCGCTCTACGCTGACTTCTATCGCGACTCGTTCTTCGTCCGTTTGGTAAACGGCTCGCCCGACATCAACTGGGTGAAGTTGACGAACTTCTGCGACATCGGCTTGGCCGTGCGCGGGCGGCAACTCGTCGTCTTTTCGGCGCTTGATAACTTGGTCAAAGGCGCGGCCGGGCAAGCCGTGCAGAACATGAACCTGATGTTTGGCTTGGATGAAAAGACGGGCTTATTATTGACGGGCAGCAATCCATAACATTGATGACGATGATGACAGACACGGCCACAGTCAGCTCGGACACCATCACGCGCGAGGAAGAGTTTCAACTTGCGACGTACAAGAAGATGCCGCTTGTGGCCGTGCGCGGCGCGGGTGCATGGATCGAGACGGACGCGGGCGAGCGTTATCTTGATCTCTACGGCGGACATGCGGTCTGCGCGACGGGGCATTGTCATCCGCACGTGGTCGCGGCGTTAAAAGCGCAGGCCGGGCAGTTGTTATTTTATTCAAATCTCGTCTATTCGGATGTGCGTGCGCAGGCGGCGGAAGCGTTGGTCAAACGTGCGCCCGCGTCGCTGACAAAAGCGTTCTTCTGCAATTCCGGCACGGAGGCGAACGAGAACGCGATGCGGATGGCGCGCATGCGGACGGGCCGGGAAAATATCATCACGTTCACGGGCAGTTTTCACGGGCGCACGGCGGATGCGATCAGCGCGACGTTCTTGGGCAAGTATCGCGAACTGGGGCGACCGAACGTGCCCGGTCATCTGTGCGCGGAGTTCGGCTCGCTCGAAGCGGTCGCCGCGCTCGCGGACGAAACGGTCGCGGCCGTTTTGCTTGAGCCGATTCAATCTATGGCGGGCGTGCGTGAAGCGCCACCTGAGTTCTTCAAAGGCTTACGCGCGTTGTGCGATGAGCGCGGCATGCTGCTCATCTTCGACGAGGTGCAGACGGGCGTCGGGCGCACGGGCGATTGGTTCTTCGCGGGCGGCACGGCGGCGGGCGGCAGCGTGCCGGACATCATCACGTTGGCGAAAGCGTTGGGCAGTGGCGTGCCCGTCGGCGCGTGTCTGACGACGAACGACGTGGCCGCACGGATCAAAGAGAACGATCTCGGCACGACCTTCGGCGGCGGCATGCTGGCGATGGCGGCTGTCTCGGCAACGCTCGCAGCGATTGCACAGGACGAGATGCTGGCGAACGTGCGCACGGTCGAAGCGCATCTGCGCGCACGTCTGCGGGATGTGTCGCGGGTTGCCGCCTTGCGCGGACGTGGTATGTTGCTCGGCGTCGAGTTCATAGATGAGATTGCGGCGCAGGTGCATCAAGCGTTGCTCGCGCAGCGCATCATCACCGGCACATCGAGCGACAAGCGCGTGCTGCGGCTGTTGCCGCCGCTCTGCTTACAGCTGGCGGAGGTTGATCTGTTTGTGGCTGCGCTGACGCAAGCGTTAGCCGGTCTCTGAAGCAAAGAATCATTATGCCGACAGTGCGCAGAGCAGTGCCCGAAGACAATGAAGCTATCGGGCGGGTACACGTCAGAGCGATCAAGCGGCTTTGCATACATCATTACGCGCCAGCGCAGATCGAAGCGTGGGCGGGCCCGCGCAAGCCGGATCATTACCTCGCGGCCATTCGCCGGCAAGATTTTTACGTCGCGGAAGAGGCCGGCGCGGTGGTCGGCTTCAGCACGCTCGATCCTGCGCGGGGTGAAGTCGAAGCGGTGTACGTTGCGCCCGAAGTGACGGGGCGCGGCATCGGCTTGCAACTATTGCGCGTGCTGGAAGCGCAGGCGCGCACGCGCAGCTTGCGCACGCTGCATCTGAACGCCTCGCTGAACGCAGTGCCGTTTTACGAGCGCGCGGGCTATGAACGGCAAGAGTTGACGACGCACCGACTGGCCAGCGGTGTCGAGATCGCGTGCGTGTTGATGACGAAAGCACTGACCACGCGCACGGATGATTGAGTAGAGTTCATGCCGAGAGATTTTCTATCAACCGCCCATTGGTCGCGTGAGGAACTTGAGCAGTTGCTCGACGCGGCGGTGCGTTTCAAGCGCGGCGAGGAGCGGGCGCAGTGGCTCGCGGGGCGGGCAATCGCGCTCGTCTTTTTTAATCCGAGTTTGCGCACACGCGCTTCGATGCAGGTCGGCATCTATGAACTCGGCGGCCACGCGGTCGTGCTTGAGCCGGGCGGGACGAGTTGGACGTTGGAACATCGCGCCGGCGTGGTGATGGACGGGGACAAGACCGAGCATGTGGCGGAATTTGTGCGCGTGTTGGGTCGCTACTGCGCGGCCATCGGTGTGCGCACGTTCGCGGCCATGAAGGATTGGAAAGAGGAGCGCACCGATCCGGTGCTGCAAGCGTTCGCACGTTATAGCACTGTGCCGGTCATCAATCTCGAATCGGCGATGCAGCATCCGTGTCAGGCGATGGCGGACATGTTGACGATCAGAGAAAAGCTCGGCGCGGGGCGCAAGCGCGTCGTGCTGACGTGGGCGTGGCATCCGAAGGCTTTGCCCATGGCCGTGCCGAACAGTTTCGCGCTTGCGGCAGCGCAGATGGGGCATGATCTGACCATCGCGCATCCGTTCGGCTACGAGTTGGACGAAGAGTTGATCCGCGCGATTAACGGGCGGGCGTTCGACGCGGGCGCGAACGTGCGCGTGACGCACGACATGGAAGAGGCGTTCGACGGCGCGGAAGTGGTCTATGCGAAGAGTTGGGGCAGTCGTATGTTCTACGGCGCACCCGAGGACGACATCGAAACGCGTGCCCCCTATCGCGCCGAGTGGATCGTGGACGAAGCGAAGATGGCGCGCACGAACGATGCCATCTTCATGCATTGTCTGCCCGTGCGCCGCAATGTGATCGTGACCGACGCGGTAATTGATTCGCCGCGCTCGGTCGTGATTGACGAAGCGGAGAACCGTCTGCACGTGCAGAAGGCGATCTTAAAAGCAGTGACGAGTGACAAGTGACGAGTGAGAAGCGAAGCTGTTAGCTGTTAGCTTTTGTCTTTAACTCGTCACTTGTCACTCGTCACTTGTCACTCGTCACTCGTCACTGTTTTGGGAGGTTCAATGAGCCAGCCGCGACTCGATCTGCTGCGCGAGGCGTTGCCTTATATTCAACGCTTCAAGGGCCAGACATTCGTCGTCAAACTATCAGGGAAGGTGACGGAGGAGCGTGAGGTTCTCTTATCGTTGGCCGAAGAGTTAGCGCTCTTGCATCAGGTCGGCATACGTGTCTGCGTCGTGCATGGCGGCGGCAAGCAGTTGACCGATTTGGCGGCGCAGATGGGCGTCGCGCAGACGATCATCAACGGCCGGCGCGTGACCGACGATGCGACGCTCGACATGGCGAAGATGCTCTTCGCCGGCAAGATCAATACGGACATTCTCGCCGCCTTGCGCAATAGCGGCGTGCATGCCGTCGGTCTCTCAGGGGTGGACGGCAACATCGTGCAGGCTGTGCGCCGGCCGCCGAAAGAGATCGTCAACAGCGAAACGGGCGCGAGCGCGCAAGTGGACTTCGGGCACGTCGGCGACATCATCGATATAGACGACCGTCTGCTGCGCGTGCTGCTCGATCACGATTACCTGCCCGTCGTCTCATCGCTCGGCGCGGACACCGACGGAGCCGTCTTCAATATCAACGCCGACACCATCGCCGCCGAGATCGCCGTCCGGCTGCAAGCGGAGAAGTTGATCTTGCTGAGTGACGTGGACGGTATCTATTTGCGACCGGGTGAGACGGCCACAAAGCTCTCGCGGCTGACGATAGAAGACACACAGGCGCTCCTGCGCGACGGCGTGGCGACCGGTGGCATGATCCCGAAGCTGCAAAGCATCTCCGAACTGCTCACACGCGGCGTCCGCAGCGCGCACATCATCAAAGGCTCTTTGCGCAACGCGCTCCTCTCCGAAGTCTTCACCGACGAAGGCACGGGCACGATGATCGTCCCCTAGCCAGCTTAGTCGCATAGGTTAAGCGGTTTTAAATTCATCCCTCATCCCTCATCCCTCATCCCTCGTCCTTCATCCTTTCCTTGTGGCCGCTGAAGACGGCGTGCCCGGCCTTGAGCCAGTGTACGTCCACATCCGTGAAGCCGGCGGCGGCGAGCCATTGCAGTTGCTCGAGCAGGCGCGAGGGTTTGTCCAACGGGTCGGGATGGCGATAGAGATTCCAACCGTCGCGGGTGAAGAAATCGAATGCGGCGGTGTCGCCGTCGAGCGCGAGCGCGCGTTGGCGCACGGCGTCGTCCCATGCGCGGGCCGCGATGGCGAGACCGCACGCGTGCGCCGGCTCGATCACGTCCGCGACGACGAGTACGCCGCCGGGCGCGAGCATGCCGTACACGTCGCGGAACAACTCCTGTTTCTGCGCGCCATCGAGATGATGTATAGCGAGCGACGAGACGACCGCGCGGGCTTGTTGCAACTGCTCGCGCCAGTCGCGCGCCGCGAGATCGAATTGCGCAGGGGTGAAGCGGTCTGCGAAGTGCGCGAGATGCTGTCGCGTGCGGCTGAGCATTTCGGGCGAGCCGTCGTAAGCATGGACGGTGCTGTGCGGCAGGCGTTCGAGCAGCGCGCGGGCGAGCAAGCCTTCGCCGCAACAGAGTTCGATGATGTGACAAGGTGCGGGCTGCGGCGCGATCAATTCGCAGATGATCGCGATCTGTTCTTCGCGTTCAGGCACGAAGTAACGGCCGTAATCAATGAACGCCTGCGAGTCTTGTTCGTCCCAAGCAGGTTTGCTTACCGGCTTGTCTGATTGCATCTCTTTCGCTCCGCGCGTGCCAGATTCGCACAACGGCTGCGCATCGTAACACGCGCGCGGCGCAGGCTGGACGCGAAAATGATTTGCGCCAGATTCCATCTACTGCGCAATAATGCAACCATGAGTTCCGGGTTACGACAAACACCGCTCAGCGCCTTCGCCCGCCACTTGCTGCGCGAATGGCGGCGACTTGAGTTGCCGACGAGCGACGCGCGCCTCGTCGTCGCCGTCTCGGGCGGCGCGGACTCGACCGCATTATTGCTGGCCTGCGATGAGTTGCTCCGGGCGGGGCGACTCAAACTCGCGCTCACGGTCGCGCATCTCGATCACGGGCTGCGCGGCGCGGCGAGCGCGGGAGATGCCGAGTGGGTTGCACAACTCGCGCGCGAGCTTGGCTATGCCGTCGTTGTTGCGCGTGCGGCGGTTGCGGAAGCGGCGCGGACGGCGCGCGATAATCTTGAGCAGGCGGCGCGGCGGGCGCGTTATGAATTTCTGGCGCGGGTCGCGCGCGAACATGACGCGCAGATTGTGCTGACGGCGCATACGTTAGACGATCAAGCGGAGACTGTGTTGTTGGCGCTTGTGCGTGGGAGCGGGGCAGAGGGCTTGGGCGGGATGCGTGCGGTGCGTGCGCTCGATGAGCAACGGCCGGACGTGTTGCTCGTGCGGCCGCTGCTGCGTTGGGCACGGCGCGCGGAGACGGAAAGTTATTGTCGTGGGCGCGAGGTCGTCGTCCGCGTAGATGCGCTGAACGAGGATGAGCGGTTCGCGCGTGTGCGTGTGCGCAGGCAACTACTGCCGCTGCTTGCGACGTTCAATCCGCGCGTGGTCGCGGCGCTCGCGCGCACGGCCGAGTTGCTCCGCGCCGATGCCGATGCGCTCGACGCGGGGAGCGCACAACTGCTGTCGGCGGCGCAAGCAAAGGCGGACGGTGTGGCTGCTCTGAGCGCCGCACCTGCTGCTTGGCCGTTGCACGTGGACGTGTTGCGCACGGCGAGAGTGGCGTTGCGCCGGCGTGCGCTCAGGCGTTGGCTGAAAGCGGGGCGTGGCGACCTGCGACGTTTGACATTGCCGCATCTGCGCGCAGTCGAGCGTCTGCTTGTGGGCGAGCGCGGGGGGCGCGTGGCGCAGTTGCCGGGCGGCGCATGGGTGGAGCGGCGGCGCGGGTTGCTCGTCTTTCATGCGGCGGGCGGGCCGCTTGCGCAACGAACAGTTGAAAAAGGCGTGGGCGACGTTTAAGATGAAACTCGGCTTGAGCCGCCCACGAACGCCGGGCGATTTTTTAACTTGACGAGATCGCGCGGTAACAGGAGCGTTTGATGGATGGACGAGTGGTAGAGCTTTTCAGCGCGGCGCAGATTGCCGAGCGCGTCAACGCAGTCGCCGCCGACATCACGCAAGTTTACGGCGACCACGCGCCGACCGTGCTTGGCTCGCTCGAAGATGGCTTCTTCTTCCTCGCAGACCTCTTGCGGCAGATCCAACTTCCACTCCGCACAGGCTTCCTCCGTTACGATCATCGCTCATTGGGCGGCGTACAGGATTTACAGTTCAGCACGCAAACCGAGTTGGCCGGGCGCGACGTACTGCTTGTCGAAGGCGTGCTTGAGACGGGCGTGCCGCAGGAATATCTATTGAAGCAACTCGCGGCGCGCGGCGTGCGTAGTATCAAACTGTGTGTGCTGCTCGATAAACCTGACAAGCGCAGGGTTGAGTTGACGCCCGATTGGCGCGCGTTCGAGACGCAGGAAGAGTATGTCGTCGGCTATGGCTTAGGCTTGAACGAGCGTTGGCGCAACTTGCCGTATCTGGGGCGCGCTGGTGATTGATTGCGGCAACAAAGTTCCACAGTTTCGGCACGTGCCGGCGAAGTGGAACAGGCACAACGCAGGTGACGGCGCGGGCATCTTATAGTCGCTCAATGTGCGCCGGATGCGAGATTGAAAAGCGCGCTCCCCGTCCGGCGACGAGCAAGGCGAACTGAGGGGTTTTTGCGGGCGCGACAAAGAACGTCGAGATCGGTTATTATCGGCGTTGGAGGCGAAAAACGATTTTGAGTTCCACAGTCAGACAGATCATTTTCTGGGTGCTGATCCTGCTCGGCGCGGTGCTGCTTTACAAGGCGTTCGCCAACAGTCAGGGCGGCAACCCGGCGGCGGTTGACGTAGGCCAACTCATCGCCAAGATTCAGAACAACGAGATCGCCAAGCTGACGGTCAAGCAGACCGAGGCCGTCGGTGTCAGCAAGACCGGCGGCGGGCAATATAAGGCGGAGTTGTCGAACGCGACCTTCCAGAGCAAGCTCATGGAAGCGGCGACGGCCATTGATGCCACGACCAACAAGCCGAAGGTCGAGAAGGTGGAAGACCTATCGGGCAGTAACAGTATCATCTGGCAATTGCTCGCGTGGTGGGCCCCGCTCCTGCTCCTGCTCGGTTTCTGGATTTTCATGATGCGGCAGATGCAGGCGGGCGGCAACAAAGCTCTTAGCTTCGGTAAGTCGCGCGCGAAGCTGTTGAATAACCAGCAGAAGCGCGTCACGTTCAAGGACGTGGCGGGCGTCGAAGAGGCGAAAGAGGAACTGCAAGAGATTATCGAGTTCCTTAAAGAACCGCAGAAGTTTCAGAAACTCGGCGGACGCATTCCGAAAGGCGTGCTGATGATGGGCCCGCCGGGCACGGGCAAGACCCTGATGGCGCGGGCCGTCGCGGGCGAAGCGAACGTACCATTCTTCTCGATCTCGGGTTCGGACTTCGTCGAGATGTTCGTCGGCGTCGGCGCATCGCGCGTGCGCGATCTGTTCGAGCAGGGCAAGAAGAACGCGCCGTGCATCATCTTCATTGATGAAATTGACGCGGTCGGGCGGCATCGCGGCGCAGGCTTGGGCGGCGGGCACGACGAGCGCGAGCAGACCTTGAATCAGTTGCTCGTCGAGATGGACGGCTTCGAGTCGAACGACGGCGTGATCTTGATGGCTTCGACGAACCGCCCCGATGTGCTTGATCCGGCCTTGCTTCGTCCCGGTCGGTTTGATCGGCGCGTCGTGGTCTCGCGGCCGGACGTGCGCGGGCGCGAAGGGATTCTGAAAGTTCACACGCGCAAGATTCCGCTTGGCGAGGACGTGGACATCAACGTGATCGCGCGCGGCACGCCGGGCTTCACCGGTGCTGATTTGGCGAATCTGGTGAACGAAGCCGCGCTCAATGCGGCGCGCTATAACAAGAAGATCGTGATGCAGACCGACTTCGAGTTGGCGAAAGATAAAGTGCTTATGGGCGCGGAGCGCAAGAGCATGGTTATTACCAACGAGGAGAAGCGCGTCACTGCCTATCACGAAGCGGGGCACACACTCGTCGGCCTGAAAGTGCCGAACGCCGATCCTGTCCACAAGGTCACGATCATTCCGCGCGGCATGGCGCTCGGGCTGACGCAACAATTGCCCGAAGGCGACCGGCACAACTATTCACAGGAATATCTGTTAGGCCAGATCGCTATCCTGATGGGCGGCCGCATCGCCGAAGAGACCTTCCTCGGCAGCATCACGACCGGCGCATCGAACGACATCGAACGGGCGACGGAACTCGCCCGCGCGATGGTCTGCGAGTACGGCATGTCCAACTTGGGGCCGCTCACCTTCGGCAAGAAGGAGGAGCAGATTTTCTTAGGCCGCGAGATCGCGCAGCATCGTGACTTCTCGGAAGACACGGCGATCAAGATCGATCAGGAAGTGAAGCAGATCATCCACGCGCAATATGACCGTGCGCACGGCATCATCACCGAGAACCGCGACACGCTGGTGCGCCTCGCGGAGTCGCTGCTGGAGCGCGAGACGCTCGACGGCGTGCAGATACGCCGCATCGTCGCCGGTCTCCCGGTGGACGACGAACAGCCGCCCGCGTCGAAGGACGACGGGGAACGGCCGCAACTCAAAGAGCCGACGGCCAATCCGCTCAAACCGATCCTGCCGCCTATCACGGGGCCGGCAACAGCGTAAAGTCGTAAGCATAGTTGTTAGTGGAAAGGGAAGGGGCCAAGCCTCTTCCCTTTTTATTTCATGCGAGCGAGGGCAGAAACCTCTCTGTGCCTGCCGTGCGTAAAGTAGCCGCAAGCAGGTTGACACATACGCGCGTTGGAAATTACCTTGTGACGCGCCGCTTCGTGCCCGCAGGTAAATTCAGCGCAGGCCGGTACAGTCCTAAATCAAACCACAAAAGATTGGGACAACATGAAAAGCTATCCACGAAGCAACACGAAGCAACACGAACTAAAACAGCCGGCTGTTCGTGTTGCTTCGTGTGGTTTCGTGGATAAATGTTCTTCGCTCTCTGTCCCAATCTTGCGTGTTTCGATTTAGAATAATTCGGTGCGCCGCCTATCCTCTTGTCATGTTTGTTGGTTCACGCCGAGGTGTTGAGATGAGAACAAAATCTCTGTTTCCCCTGCTCGTCGTTGCGCTCCTTTGCGCGTCTGTGCTGTCTCCCGTTGCGCGTATGCAGGGGCGTGGGTTGACGACGGGCACAGCGCCCGCCGCGAATGCGGGCCGCTACTACGCGCTGGTAATCGGCAACAACGCATACACCTCTCTGCCGAAGCTGAAGACGGCTGAAGCGGATGCGCGCGAGATCGAGCGCCTGCTGCGCGAGACCTACGGCTTCCAGACCCGCTTGCTGGTGAACGCCACGCGCAGTCAGATCGTCGCCGCGCTCTCTGCCTACCGGCGCGAGTTGACGCCGGACGCGAACCTGCTCATCTATTACGCCGGGCACGGCTACAACGATAAGGACGCGGAGAAGGCTTACTGGCTGCCGGTGGACGCGACGATTGACGACGTGTCGAACTGGATCATCGCCGACGAGATCACGACGGGCATTCGTGTTATCCCGGCCAAGCACATCCTCGTTATTTCAGATAGTTGTTATTCGGGCACGTTGACGCGGGCTTGAGCGATATGTTGCCGCGCGCGACGGGGCGTGAACAGTTTTTGCAGCGCATGGCGGCGGGGCATTCGCGCACGCTGATGGCGAGTGGCGGTGATGAACCGGTGGCGGACAGTGGCGGCGGCGGGCATTCGGTCTTTGCGGCGGCGCTGTTGCGCGGGTTGCAGCAGATGGACAAGGGACAGTTCACGGCCGACGAGTTGTTCCGCAGCTATGTGGAAGAGGCGGTGGCTGGGCGAGCGCAACAGACGCCGGAGTACAACCCGCTGCGGAATTCGGGACATGAGAGCGGAGATTTCGTCTTCGTCAAAATCAAGGTAGGCGACAAGACGGTGGAGGTGACGGTGAGCGCGCCGCCTGCGGC
>JANMAD010000317.1:0-3773 GCA_031359515.1 Acidobacteriota bacterium
CTTCAAAGCAGTGCGGACTGATTCAGTCAATCTATCTTTAATGCCCGGCTTGATGAGCAGGCGATCCACCACCGCATCAATCGTGTGGTTGCGTCGCTTGTCGAGCTTGATCTCTGCGTCGAGCGAAACAAGTTCACCGTCCACGCGGGCGCGCAAAAAACCGTCCTTCGCCAGTTTCTCAAGCTCTTTCTTAAACTCGCCCTTACGCCCGCGCACGATGGGCGCGAGGATCATCACGCGCTCGCCTTCGGGCAGCGCCAGCACGCTAAACACGATCTGCTCCACGCTCTGCCGCGTGATCTGCGCGCCGCATTGATGACAGTGCGGCTGCCCGATGGACGAGAAGAGCAGGCGCAGATAATCGTAAACTTCCGTCACCGTGCCGACGGTTGAGCGCGGGCTGCGCGAGACAGTCTTCTGTTCGATGGAGATGGCGGGCGAGAGACCGTCCACCGAATCCACGTCGGGGCGTTCGAGTTGATCGAGAAACTGGCGCGCGTAAGCCGAGAGCGATTCGACGTAGCGGCGTTGCCCTTCGGCGTAGATCGTATCGAAGGCGAGCGATGATTTGCCCGAACCCGATAGCCCGGTGATGACCGTCAAACGATTGCGCGGTATCTCGACGTTGACGTTCTTCAGATTGTGCTGGCGCGCTCCGCGCACCGTAATACGATCAATTGCCATTGCTAAATTATGCCCACGTCGCCACAGATGAAAATCCGGCGCAGCGTTGAAACGAACATTTTACGCGAGCCATCGGTGCCACACAAGCAGGGACGCGGGAAAGTGATTCCTTGACACCTCTGATCCGTGACTCATACACTGCGCACGCATGTTGCCGTTCGTAGTTGGAGCGTCCATTATGCTTGTATCAGTGAGCCGGGACAGTCGGGAGTGAGAAGCCTAAACCTACCAAACGCGCTAACGTTATCGCGCATCTTCGTCGTGCCGCTCTTGGTCGTGGTGCTGCTGACGCCATTCTCCGAGCATTGGTTCGGCGTGCCGAGTCACATCCTCGGCGTCACCCTCTTCCTCGGCGCAGCCCTGACCGATTACCTCGATGGGCATATTGCGCGCCGCCGCGATCAAGTGACTTCGTTCGGCAAACTGCTCGATCCGATTGCGGACAAACTGCTCATCTCGGCCGCGCTCATCTCGCTCGTCGAGAACCGACTTGCGCCGGCGTGGGCCGTTGTGATCATCGTCGGGCGCGAGTTCGCCGTGTCGGGCTTGCGTTCGATTGCCGCGACGGAAGGATTGGTAATCTCTGCGTCGCGGATGGGCAAATTTAAGATGGGCGCGCAGGTGGCAGCGGTCGCGCTGCTGATCCTGGCGAGCGTGCGCGGCGCGCCGCCGGTGGCGAACTTCGGGCAGGCGTTTCCCGCGATCCAGTTTTGGACTGTGCCGGAGTTGCGCGCCGCCTTGCATCACGTGTTCGGCGCGGGCGCGGCGACGGCGACCGATTGGCAGGTCTTGCTCTACACGGCCGGGCGCGCGATGTTGTGGGTCGTCGTACTCTCGGCGTGCCTCTCAATGTATGAATACTTCCGTGGCTTCTATGTCTCAATGAGTGGTCGCGCCGCCGCCCGACGCGCCGCCGCGAAGTCGTCTGTGCCGCCGGGCGCAGGGCAGCCTGTTCGTTAGCGAACCGCGCATAAAGTAAGCGCTAAGAGCGCGCAGAGAACGCACAAAGGACGCAAAGATAAAACTCTCTGCGTCCTTTGTGCGTTCTTGCTGTGCGCGCTCTCTGCGTTTAAATCTCGCTGGCTTGCGCTATTGTATCTCGACGTAGTCGCCCGTGTGGACTTCCTGTGCGACGCGCGTGATGATGGCGGTGGCGGTGCGCTGTTGCACACTGAGGATGACCAGCTCGCCAACCATCTTGCGCGGCACGGGCGGCCGACTGCGCTTGACCTTGGGCGTGGTGATCATCGGGCCATAGATGCCGTTGCTATTAGGATTCTGGACGCGCTGTGATTTGATCGAGAACTTACCGCCGCGAAAAATTTCGCTCTCGAAGCCGTAGTTGGCGGAGGGCGTGATCTCTTCGTCGCGATAACGCGAGATGTTGCCCCGGCCGGCAGGGCGATAGATGGTCAAGCGGTCGCCCTCTTTGACGTTATCTTCCCGCCCCAGGTCAATGTAAACGACCTCCCTGACCGACGGCATCTCCCGTCCGTCGTGCGCCAGCACGATGCGGCCTTGTTGCTTACCGCTCGGATCAGCGAAGCGATCAAAGACTGCGTCCACCGGGGCAAGCGGCGAGACGCGCGCCGGTACGCCGCGCAGTAAGTCGCCCAGCAGGATCATCTCGCATGCGTTCGTCACCACCGCGACCGAAGTCTCCGCCTTCACACGGGTCACGCGCAGACGCGCGACCTCTTGCGTGTACACGCCGAGCCAACCCTTCTTCTGCGTCCACTTTGACGTGAACTGCCCGCGCGGGCGTACAACCGAATACTCTTCGCCCTCGCGCACGCCCTGATTCGCACCGGCATTGATGTAAACATAATCCTGCACAGCGTAAATGGTCTGCTCCTGTTCCTGTTCGCCGCCAACGATTTGCAGGTAGTTTGGCGCGGGCGCGTACTCGATAAAGCCGGCGCATTGCAATTCAACTGGATGGGCCGCAAGAGCGATGGCCGGCTTTTTCATGCCCTCGCTTGCTGCGGCCGTCTGTTCGTTGCGGGCCGTCATGGTCTGGGCGCTGGCGACAGTCAGGCACAGGCACGTCAGCATGATGCTAACGAGAAACTGGCATGGGAGTAGGTTACGAGTACGCACGGAAGTCTCCTTCGGTTGAGTCGGGACGAAAAACGGGCTGACAGACGTGCGGCGGTGGCGGCACGGGCCAGACGACGATGTTAAAGGGGTTGAGGGCAGGGTGCGGCGCGCTCGTTTGTCCCGCCGCACCGGGGCAACCTCAATCCTACTGATTGGCTGCCCCGTGCGTCAATATAATTCTTCGCCCGGATAGTAAAGCGGCGGGTTTCTGCGTCAATGTTCTCAGCGACTTGCGTTTTCCTAAGGCTGTTGCTAGTATTCGCGTTTTGTCGGATGAGCGCGGAGTTGTCCGTGTTGAGCCGGCGTAGCTCAGTTGGTAGAGCATCTGATTTGTAATCAGAGGGTCGGGGGTTCAAGTCCCTTCGCCGGCTCCATTCACAGGTTTGATAAGACGTGCAGGGGTGGTCGAGTGGTTAATGGCACCGGGCTGTAAACCCGGCGGGCTAACGCCCTACGTAGGTTCAAATCCTACCCCCTGCACCAGCGAAATGATGAATGCGGAACGATGAATAATGAAGGAAAAGCTGAGCGGGTTTTTGTTCATCATTCCGCATTCGTCGTTCATCGTTTCTTTAGGCGGGAGTAGCTCAGTTGGTAGAGCATCAGCCTTCCAAGCTGAGGGTCGCGAGTTCGAGCCTCGTCTCCCGCTTCTCGTCACGGCCGCGCAACAGGGCGCAAGACCGTTCGCGCCCGCGTAGCTCAGGGGTAGAGCGCCTCCTTGGTAAGGAGGAGGTCATGAGTTCAAATCTCATCGCGGGCTTTAACAGGGTACTGAATCACACACACTAAATAAAGAGGCGATTAACGCAATGGCGAAGGAGAAGTTTGACCGGTCGAAGCCGCACGTAAACATCGGCACGATTGGGCACGTGGATCATGGCAAGACGACGTTGACGGCGGCGATCACGAAGGTGCTGTCGAAGCACAACCCGAAGATCACGGTGCGCGCCTTTGATTCGATTGACAACGCGCCGGAAGAGAAGGCGCGC
>JANMAD010000418.1:0-28231 GCA_031359515.1 Acidobacteriota bacterium
CGGGTGCCTTGCAGAACGCGATTTTCAACAGCGCCAACTTCTCCAGCATCGCCACCGACGAGAAGGGCGTCATTCAATTATTCAATGTCGGCGCGGAGCGGATGCTGGGCTACACGGCCGCCGATGTGCTGGACAAGATCACCCCGGCCGACATTTCTGATCCGCAGGAAGTGATCACGCGGGCTAAAGCACTCAGCGCGGAACTGGGCACCCCGATTACGCCGGGCTTCGAGGCCTTGGTGTTCAAAGCCTCGCGGGGGATCGAGGACATCTACGAGCTGACCTACTTCCGCAAGGATGGGAGCCGCTTTCCCGCCATCGTGTCCGTCACGGCGCTGCGCGACGCGCATGATGCAATCATCGGCTATCTGTTGATCGGCACCGATAACACCGCGCGCAAGCAGGTCGAAGAAGAGCAGAAGAAGCTCGATCAGCGCCTGCGCGACCAGCAGTTCTACACGCGCTCACTCATCGAATCCAACATCGACGCGCTGATGACCACCGATCCGCTCGGCATCATCACCGACGTTAACAAGCAGATGGAGGCGCTCACCGACTGCACGCGCGACGAGTTGATCGGTGCGCCATTTAAGAACAATTTCACCGAGCCAGAGCGGGCCGAAGCAGGCATCAAGCTGGTGCTGAGCGAAAAGAAGGTCACCGACTACGAACTCACCGTGCGCGCCAGGGACGGCAAGGAAACCGTAGTGTCCTACAACGCGACCACCTTCTATGATCGGGATAGGAGGCTACAGGGCGTGTTCGCCGCAGCGCGCGACGTCACCGAGCGCAAACGCTTGGATCAGGTTCTACAGGAGAAGAATGTCGAACTGGAGAGCGCCAGATCCGCGGCGGAAAAAGCCAATCTGGCGAAATCGGATTTCCTCGCCCGCATGAGCCACGAGATCCGGACACCGATGAACGCCATCATCGGCATGGCGGACCTGCTGTGGGAGACCTCCTTGGCCTCGGAGCAGCGCGAGTACGTCCGCATCTTCAGGAAGGCGGGGAGCCAGCTCCTGGACCTAATCAACGACATCCTGGACCTTTCCAAGGTGGAGTCCGGCCATCTGGTGCTCGAGAGCATCGACTTCGATCTCGGCGAGGTCCTCGACAAGACGCTTGAGATGATGGCGATTCGCGCCCATGAGAAGGGGCTTGAGCTGGCCCTCCGTATCGCTCCGGATATCCCCACCGCGCTGGTCGGCGATCCGGCCCGGCTGCGGCAGGTGCTCATCAATCTCATCGGCAATGCCATCAAGTTCACCGAGCAAGGCGAGGTGATCGTGCGCGTCGAGCGTGATCCTGAGGACGCCGCCGCCGGCGCATTGCGCTTCGCGGTTTGCGACACCGGGATCGGGGTTCCCGAGGACACGCGCGAGCTGATCTTTGCCCCCTATGCACAAGTGGATACCTCCACGACGCGCAAGTTCGGCGGGAGTGGTCTCGGACTGGCCATCTCGCGGGAGGTCGTCGAGCTGATGCAGGGGCGGATCTGGGCGGAAAGCAGCATCGGAGCCGGAAGCACGTTCTACTTCACGGCTCGGTTCGCGGTCGGCAGCAAGCCCCCGCCCAAGGCCCCCTCCGGGCCGATGGATCTTAAGGACGTGAAGACCCTGGTCATCGACGACAACACGACGAACCGGCTGATCCTCAGGGAGATGCTCTCGCGCTGGGGTGCCGTGGTGACGGAAGCAGAAGGGGGCGAGCAGGGGCTCGCGGAGCTGCTGCGGGCACAGCAGGCCGGTGTCTCTTATGCCCTCGTGTTGCTGGACTGCCGCATGCCCGCAGTCGACGGGTTCCAGGTGGCCGAGCAGATTCAGCAGCATCCCGCCATGGCCGGGACGACCATCCTGATGCTCACCTCGGAGAACCGCGCCGGTGACGTCGCCCGAGGCCGCGCGCTGGGGGTGGCGGCGTACATGGTAAAACCAGTGAAGCGCGCCGAGCTCCTTGAGGCGATCCAGGAGGCCCGCGCCGGCACGGCTGCTCCAGTGGAGGGGCCCGCAGCGCCAACTGGAGGCGTGCTGGAAGGCGCGCCAGGGCTGCGGATCCTCTTGGCCGAGGATTCCCAAGATAATGTGCTGCTGATCCAGTCTTACCTGAAAGCCAGCGAGTGCAGCGTGGACTTGGCCGGCAACGGCGAGGTCGCTCTGCGGAAGTTCATCTCCGGCACGTACGATGTTGTGCTCATGGATGTCCAGATGCCAGTTATGGACGGTTACTCCGCCACACGCAGGATCCGCCAGTGGGAAGCTGAGAACGGTGCCAAGCCGGTGCCGATCCTGGCACTGACCGCTCACGCGCTGCCGGAGGAGGTCCGCAAGAGCCTTGATGCTGGCTGCACGGCTCACCTTACCAAACCCATTCGCAAAGCGACACTCCTGCACGCCATCGAAGAGCACACAATGGGTCGCGTCCGCGTCCGGGTGGACTCGAGTCTCGCGGAGCTGGTTCCTGGCTTCTTGGAGAACCGACGGAGGGACGTCGAGGTGATCGCTGCAGCGCTCGAACACGCAGATTACGAAAACGTTCGCATCCTGGGCCACAACATGAAAGGATCCGGCTCCGGCTACGGCTTGAACCGGATTACGGAGATCGGCGCATCCTTGGAGCAAGCGGCCGAACGTCGTGAGACCGAGGAGATTCGCGCGCGGGCCGCGGAGCTTGCCCGGTACCTCGACGGTCTCTACGTGGAGTACGAATAACTGTGGAGTACGAATAACTGATACTGGAGGGAGTATGCGAGCACGATTCTGGGGTACCCGGGGGTCGATTGCCACGCCGGGCCCGGGCACCGTCCGTTTCGGCGGCAACACCTCATGTGTGGAAGTGACGACGAGCGGTGGCGCTTGCTTCATATTTGACTGCGGGACGGGCGCCCGCCCGCTCGGCGCGGAGCTCATGGCGCACACACCCAAGCCCATCTCGGCGACGATCCTGCTCAGTCACACGCACTGGGATCACATCCAGGGCTTCCCCTTCTTCGCCCCGCTCTTCGTTCCGGGGAACCAGATCACGGTCTGCGGTCCAGAAGGGAGCGGACATTCTCTGCGCGAAGTCCTCTCCGGCCAGATGGAGTTCACTTACTTCCCCGTCGATATCGGCGAGCTTCCCGCAACCATCACCTTCCGAGAACTCGGCGAAGGTACGCATGAGATTGGCGGCGTGCGGATCGTCGCGCAATACCTCCATCACCCGGCAATGACGATGGGCTACCGCGTCGAGGCCGACGGCGCTGCTGTTGTGTATCTGTGCGACCACGAGCCTTTCTCCGAAACGCTCTGGCACGACCACCCCGCGTCCAGCCACGCCGAGTCCATCGTCCACGAGGGGGACCGGCGTCACGCGCGATTCATGGCCGGTGCCGGTCTGGTGATTCACGATGCGCAGTACACTCCGGAAGAGTACTCGTCCAAGAAGAATTGGGGCCACAGCACCTACGAGTATGCCGTGGGGCTGGCCGCCGCCGCGGGGGTGCGTCAACTCGCTCTCACCCACCACGATCCTACACACGACGACGCTTTCGTCGAGGCAATCGAGCAGCGCGCCCGCAGGTACGCCGAGCAGCTTGGTTACGCTGTCCAGGTCTGCTGCGCCTACGAGGGCCTCGATCTGGCCGTGGAGCCGCACGGCATTCGGCAACTAGCCAGCACGCCGCTGGCTCCGCACCCGGATCGGGACGCCCTGCGCGGTCGCCACATCCTAGTCGTGGATGACGACCCGGACATCTGTAAACTCGTGAAGAAGGCTCTGAGCCAGGAGGGCCACATCGTGATCGAAGCTTCCAGCGGCCGGGAGGCACTCGCGTTGCTCGACGCGCAGGTACCCGATCTTCTCATGCTGGACCTGCTGATGCCGGAACAGGGGGGCTTGGAGGTGCTCAAGGTTCTTCGTTCCAGGCCAGAGACGGCGGCGCTGCCAGTCCTTGTGTTGACGGCCATGGATGACGAGGTCAATACTCGTGCCGGCTTCGATCTCGGAGCAACCGACTATCTGATCAAGCCCTTCTCAATGCCGCAGCTCGCGGCGCGCGTGCGTGCCTGCCTCGCGCGCACCGGCAGAGGAGTGACCTCTGACCGGTAGCAAACGTCATGTTAGCCCGCAAACACTACACCGTCATGGGATGTCTACCGAATAGCTGTACATGGGCACCACGCGAGCCTAGTTCGGGGACAGTGCATTGGTGTGCGGCTGAGTTGGTACACAACTGGCATACAAACTAGAACGGGCAGCCAAATGGCTGCCCCTAATTTATTGATTTTATTAAGGCGGCGGTCGGAATCGAACTGACGAATAAAGGTATTGCAGACTTCCGCTTTAATACTCGCCTTAATTTCAAGACGTCTACCTTAAGGGGCATCCTAAGGGGCATGCATGCTTGCGAGTGCCCGGGACTGGTCCCTATAGTAGTTTGCAATTGCGTGCGGCTGCTTTGTCAGTACCGCCTGCGGTAGCGGGCGGGTGCTTACGTCGCCACGACCCGCCCGTTACCGCAGGCGGTACTGACAAGACACCCTCGCATAGTCGCACCCAATCGCAAGCCGCTATAAACCGTTGATTTAATTGATGCACCCGGCAGGGCTCGAACCTGCGGCCTTTTGATTCGAAGTCAAACGCTCTATCCAACTGAGCTACGGGTGCGCGGTGCGCCGGGCTAAGGATAGCACGGGCGCGCTTAGTTGCGATTAGTGGGCAGCGTGGTTGGCGTTGCCCGTGCTGGTCGCGCTTGCGCCGGCTTGCAGGTCTTGATGGATGAAGCGGACGAGGTTGTTGATTTGTTCGGGGGAGAGACGTTTGTTGAAGGCGGGCATGCCGTCGCCGCCTTCGGCGATCTTCTTGGCGAGGTGTGCGTCGTCGTGCTTGAGTGCGTGCCCGTCGCGCAGGCTGGGCGCTTTCAGCTTTTTGCCTTCAAGGTCGAACTCGCCGCCTGCGCCGTTGTCGCCATGACAGCGTGAGCAGGTTTGGCCGAATAGCTTGCGCGCGTCGGCCAATTGATCAACCGGCGTGCTCGCAGGTGCGGGCGTGACGGGCGCGGCGGACTGTGTGTTGGCGCTCTGATTCGCGTTGGGCGCTTCGTTAGAGCAGGCAAGGGCGAACAGCAGACCGGCGCAGACGACAAGGACGAGTTTGAACAGTTTCATCGCGATCTCCAAAATCATGAACAGCAAATAGTGGTTGTTGGAACGGGCGAAAGTATAGCTTAGAGCCATGCGTGGGCGAAAGGCAGGGAGCAGAATAGTCCGTTGTCCGTGGTTAGTTGTTTAGCGATCTCCGCAAGCTTCAGCTTATGGCACAAACACAACGGACAACCGACTACGCACTACGGACAACGGACTATTTCAGCCCCGCGATCCATTCAGCGAGTTGGTGTTTTTCGTCTTCGGTGAGTTTGTTGGCGAAAGAGGTCATGGGTTTTTCCAGTCCGTAGGCGGTGGGGTCGTTGAGGATGGCGATGAGGTCTGGGACGGTGCGATGTGGCTGGGCGGCGACGCCGATCAGTTTCGGGTTGGGCCGCACGCCCTCGCCATGTACGCCGTGACACTTCGCGCAATGCTGCGCGAAAGCAGCGGGCGGCGCGGCGATGCTGTTCGTGTTGTCGGTCGGTGCGTTCGCTGTGGGCTGGTTTGTTGCTTGCGTCGAAGTATTACTATCCGTGGCCGTCGTGCGTGCGCGTTGCGGGATGAAGGGTGCGCGGCGAAACGCTTCTTCGGCCGCAGTCTGCCGCGCGAGTTGCTCGCGCACGCGCGCATCACGTGTGTCGGCGACGAGTGCGAGCGCCGTCAAGCTCAGCACCAATGCACACGTGAAGCCGATGATTAGCGCGCCAGTGCGTTGACGCAGGCGAGATGATGTGTGCCCGGCCGCGCTGAGCCACGGCAAGAGCGCGAGCAGCGTGAGCAGCACGCCCGGCAGGATTAAGCCTGCGAGTGCGGCGCTTGTGCCCGATGTGTGTTTGAGCAATTCGTAAAGCCATAGGAATTGTGTACCGGGGCGCGGCAAGTATTCGGGCGGCACGGCGTCTGCGCGCGGCCCGAAGGGGGCGGGATACTTCGCTGCGTAGAGCGCCAGCGCCGTGAACGCGAGACCGATGACAATAGCGTTGCGCGCGAGTTGGGCGTGTAGCCATGTGCGAGCGCGCGTTGCTTGCTGATCGTGTAGCGAATTATGTGGGTCGTGCGCAGCATCGTGTTGCGTTGCGAGTGTCGGCTGCCGTGCGCGGAAGATGAACAGGCGCGCGACGACCGTCGTGAGCAGCAAGAGCGGCAGCAAGAGCGCGTGCAGCGCGAAGAGACGCGAGAGCGTGAGCGTCGAGATGTTGGGGCCGCCCAGCAGCCAGAGGCGTGCGTTTGCGCCGATGAGCGGGAGTCCGCGCACGAGGCCTTCGGCGACGCGCGTGCTGTAGTAAGCGCGAGCATCCCAAGGGAGCGTATAGCCCGTGCCGCCCGCCGCGAACGTGAGTGCGAGCAACGCAACGGAGGCTAGCCAACCGACCGGTCGGTGTCTGGCCCGACCATGCCGCAACTTCTGTGCGAGATGCAACACGAGCGCGCAGGGCAACAGGATTGAGCCGTAGACGTGCAACGCGCGCAGCCACGCGCCGCCGCGCACGCCCTTCTCGATGAAGGCGACGGTGGTGTGCGCGCTCTCGGCCGCAGGCACGTAGTAGCAGGCGAGTAAGAAGCCGGTGAACAGTTGCAGCGCGAGCAGCAGCGCGACCAGTCCCGCGCTCGTGCGCAACCATGCGCGCCAACCGTCTTCCGGTCCATCGGTCAGCGCACGCGTCACTTCAGCGAGCGTCGTCCAACGCGCGCAAAAACTTTTGCGTGGTGGCGACGAAATGTTTTCGGGCTCGCTCATGCGCGCAAACGGAAGTCGTTATGTTGAAGTTGATTCTGAGCCTGACCAGCGTACCTTGAGCATGCCGTCTTCGATGCGGGTCGGCAGTTGCGCGAGATCATGCGCGGCCGGCCCAGACATGTGTGCGCCTGCGGCGTCGAAGCGGCTGTCGTGACAGGGGCAGAGAAAAGATTTGTCCTCCGCGCGCCAGACGACCGTGCAGCCTTCATGCGGGCAGACGGCTGATAACACACGTTGCTCTTGCGGCAACACGATGACCGGTTGTTCTTCCGTTACCTGCGTCCAACCCGCTTCCATCAGGAGGCTGACGGTGCGCGCTAATGGCTGCGCGCCGGTCAGTTCTGTTGTAGGCAGCACCGGCAGCCATTGCTCCTGCGGCGCGCTGGCGGCCTGCGGGCGGAGGAAGCGCACGGCGGCGCTGACGAGCGTGGTCAGGATGCCGAGACCGATACTGGCGGGCACGAGCAGTAAGAAACTGCGGCGGCCGCGATCAGTTTGGCCGCGCGTAGTTGCGGGTTGCGGCGCGTTTTTATCTCTCATCATGCGTGCGTGATTGACTCGTTTTCATCGGTGACTAACGGGCGCGCGTCGCGGTTTGCAATCTGTCGCGCTTCGCCGCACAATAGGCGGCGCTGACCGCGCCCGGATTGTAGCCCATCTTGCTTGCGCGCGGGCGAAACAAATCAAGACCAGATTAATTTTTGACGCTGTAAGGATAACCCTCCATGAGCACTGAGAAAGCAAACAATCAGGCGCGCGGCTCGCTGCGACTGGCTGATCGCACAGGTGAAGCGGAGCAGCCGAGCACGGCCATGCCACGGCAGTTCGTCAATTTCACCTTCTATCACGTCCGCCCCGAATGGCGCTTCCTCGACGAAGCGACGCGCGAAGCGGGCAAACAGGAATTCGCGGACGTGTTCGAGACGTACCGGCGCGACATGTTGATGCACGCCTATTCGATCACAGGCTTGCGCGCCAATGCCGACCTCATGATCTGGCGCATCGGCTATGCGCTCGATCCGATGCAGCACATGACCGCGCAACTCAATCGCACAGGTCTCGGCCGCTACCTTGAAGTGACGCAAGCGTTCCTCTCGATGACCAAACGCTCGATGTACATTGACAAGGACAATCCTGAGCACGTGGAAGATCGCTTACACATCGTGCCCGGTCAGTCGAAGTACTTATTCGTCTATCCGTTCGTCAAGACGCGCGCGTGGTACGTCCTGCCGGTCGAGCAGCGACAGGAGTTGATGGACGAGCACATACGCATCGGCTCGCAGTATCGCTCGGTGACACTGCATACGACCTACTCGTTCGGGCTGGACGATCAAGAGTTCGTCGTTGCCTTCGAGACGGACGAGCCGGCCGATTTCCTCGACCTCGTGCAACATCTGCGCGAGTCGAAGGCGAGCAGTTACACTTTGCGCGACACGCCGATGTACACCTGTCGCCAACGCCCGCTCGCTGAATGTCTCGACGCGCTCGGCTAAGCGGGCACACAAACGCGCCACGCTCGATGTCGCAAATCATCGCACGTAAATATCTGATCCGGGGGCAGGTGCAAGGCGTCGGCTATCGCTTCTTCGCGCAGCGCGTCGCCGCCCGCCATCAAGTCGTCGGTTACGTGCGCAACCTCGCGGACGGGCGCGTCGAAGTGGTGGCCGAAGGCACGCGCGAGAACGTCGAAGGTCTCAAACACGATCTAGCCGCCGGCCCTGATTACGGCATGGTCGAGGGCGTCGAAGAGCTTAATCTCGATCCACTGGGCACGTACAAGACATTCCTGATAGAGAAGTAGCTGTTAGCGATTAGCTGTTAGCTGTTAGCCAGAATTTTTCTGGTTTTAAGCTAACAGCTAACAGCTAACAGCTAACAGCTAACCATGGATCAACTCAAACAATTCATCCGCGAAGTGCCGGACTTCCCGCAGCCGGGCATTAACTTTTACGACATCACGACGCTGCTGAAACATCCCGAAGGTCTGCGCCTGACAGTGGATGCGCTGGCAGCAATGTTCAATGGCGAGAAGGTTGACCTGGTGTTGGGCGTCGAAGCGCGCGGCTTCATCTTCGCGCCGGCACTGGCCTTAAACCTCGGCGCGGGTTTCGTGCCGGTGCGTAAGCCAAATAAGTTACCGGCCGAGACGGCCAGCATCGCCTACGATCTCGAATACGGGCAGGACACGCTCGAAATTCACCGCGACGCCATCGTCCAAGGGCAGCGCGTCATCATCGCGGACGATCTGCTCGCCACGGGCGGCACGGCTCGCGCGGTCGTCGATCTGGTCGAGAGTCTGGGCGGGGAAGTCGCAGGTCTCGCCTTCATCGTCGAACTGGAATTCCTGCCCGGCCGCGAGCGGCTCGCCGGCTACGACGTGCGCTCACTCATCAAATATCAGTCGTAACAGACCGGCGATTTTTACCCGCGCGTTGTCGTATGAGATATGAATGACGCCAGCGAGCAGCCCGTCATCAATGTGCGCGAGTTTGTCGCACGCGCCGAGGCGCAACTTTCTTTGCGTGTGTTGGCGGGCGCGTCCGGTTTGGGCACACGCACCATTACGCTGGCGCGGATTCAAAAGCTGGGCCTCGCGCTCGCCGGGTTCACACATTACATCCATCCGGGGCGGGTGCAGATCGTCGGGCAGAGCGAAATCTGGTATCTGAATCACCTCACGCCCGACCGCCGCGCTGCGGCCATCGAGTTGCTCGCGCTCGAACAGATCAGTTGCGTGCTGGTGACGAAAGATTTGCTGCCGCCGGCCGAGTTTCTTGCCGCCGCTGAGCGTTCCGCGTTGCCGCTGTTGCAAACCCCGCTTGTCAGTTCCATAGCGATCAATCTCGTCACCGAAATTTTAGAAGAGCTGCTTGCGCCGCGCGAGGTGCGGCACGGCGTGCTGCTCGACGCATATGGGTTGGGAGTGTTGTTGGAAGGCGAGTCGGGGATCGGCAAGTCGGAGTGCGCGCTCGATCTGATCGGGCGTGGGCATCGTTTGATCGCGGACGATATGGTGGAGGTGCGGCGTCTCAGCGCGGAGCATTTGCTCGGCAGCGCGCCGGCACTGTTGCGCGAGCACATGGAAATACGGGGCTTGGGGATTATCAATATCCGCGAGTTGTTTGGCGTCGCGGCCCTCTGTGGCCCGAAGCAGATCGGGTTGACGATTCGGTTTGAGCGTTGGCAGCAGGAGCGGGAAGTGGAGCGGCTTGGCTTGGACACGCAGACTGTCGAAATCTTAGGCGTGCGTGTGCCGCACGTCTTGTTGCCCGTCAGTCCGGGCCGTAATCTGGCAACGCTCGTCGAGACGGCCTTGCGCGTGCATCTGTTGCGCGTGCGCGGTTACAATGCGGCTGAACGTTTGGTCGCGCGACATGCGGAACTGTTGCGCCAAGCACAGCGCGAGGGCGAGCGGGACTCCGCGAGCATGGACGAACCGAGCGACGAGATAGTTGATGAGCAGAAGACGCAAGAAGGCTGAAGCAGCACCGGCCGGCGCGCCCGACATCGTGGTCATCACGGGGCTGAGCGGGTCGGGCATGTCGTCGGCCACCAATGCCTTTGAAGACCTCGGCTACTTCTGCGTGGACAATCTGCCGCTCACACTGCTGCCCACTTTTGCGCGGCTCGTGCGCCCCCAAGACGAAGAGGCGGAAGGGCCATACATCCGCCGCGCCGCGCTCGTCATCAACATTCGCGAGGGCCACTTCCTCAGCGAGTTCGCGGGGCAACTGCGGCGTCTGCGCCGCGATAGCAACCTGAACGTCTTCGTCCTCTTCTTTGCCGCCTCCGCCGATGTCTTGCAACGCCGCTTCAGCGAGACGCGCCGCCCGCACCCGTTTGATAGGGGCGACGGTCTCGCCGCCTCGATCCGCGCCGAGCACGATGCGATGGCGGAGATACAAGACGCGGCCGATCTGATCATTGATACCTCTGAGCATACTGTGCATTCGCTGCGGCGCTATCTGGTCGAACGATTCAGCCCCGACACACGCGGCACACCGATGCGCGTGCAGGTCATCAGCTTCGGGCACAAGTACGGCGCGCCGCGCGATCTCGATCTGTTGTTCGACGTGCGCCATTTGCCGAACCCGCATTTCGTGCCGGAGTTGCGCCCGCTCTCCGGGCACGATCCGCGCGCGGTCGCTTACATCAAGGCGAGCAGTGAGACGGGCGAGACGCTGCAACGCTTCGGCGATCTGCTCGACTACTTGCTGCCGCTTTACCGGCGCGAGGGCAAGTCTTACGTCACGGTCGGCGTCGGCTGCACGGGCGGGCGGCATCGCTCGGTGATGGTGGCCAACGCGCTCGCGCGGCGTTTGCGCCGCGCCGGCTTTGATGCCTTGGCCATGCACCGCGACGTGCGCAAAGCGAAGTCGCCGCGCGCAGTGCAGCGCGCGGCGCAGACCTGAACAGCATTACTGAAATTGCCGCCTAAATTGATACGCCTTGAGGGAAAATAATGAGTCAGCTTGAAGAGCAGATGCCCGCGCGCGAAGAGTGTGTGCGGTGCAGTGTCAGCTATAGCTTTGCCTCGCTCACCGTCGAAGAGTTGACGACGAACGACCGCGAGTTCGCCGTCTGCGCTGATTGCCATTCCACGCTTAACCCGGCGGCCGAGGCTGTGCGCAACTGCCCCGTAGATGATGTGCCGATGCGCAAGCTGGTGATCTACGACGTGGTGCTGATCGACAAGTGTTATCAATGCGGCGGTGTGTGGCTCGACAATAACGAGTTGCGCATTATCGAGAAAGTGGTCAGCACGAACGCCGCGTTGGGTGGTTTCATGTTGGGCCGCGTGATGGATAGAGGCGGAGACGATAGAGAGCAATCAAGCAGATGAGCGACGAGACAGAGAGAACGAAAAGCAGCCCGCGCGTGGCGGGCGTGCTGGTGACGCACGGGCAATTGGCGACCGAGTTGTTGGCGGCCGCCGAGATGATCGTCGGCCCGGCCGCGCACATCGCGGCCGTCTCCATCGGTTGGCACGACGATGTGGACGCGGCGCACGAAGAGATCGAGCGCGCGATTGCACGCGTCTCCGCCGGGCGCGGCGTGCTGATCCTGACCGACATGTTCGGCGGCACGCCGACCAACATCGCCGCGATGTTCTTGAAAGAAGGCGAGGTCGAAGTCGTGACGGGCGTGAACTTGCCGATGATCGTCAAACTGGCGAGCGAGACGGGCGACGAGACATTGGCGGCCGTGGCGCAACGTGTGCGCGAACAGGGGCGCGAGGGTATTTATCTCGCAGGCGAATTGCTGGCCGCGCCGGGGAAGAGTTGAATGCTGGAACGGCGCGTGTTGGTCACGAACCGGCTGGGCCTGCACGCTCGCGCCGCCGCGCGACTCGTCCGTGCGGCGTCAGCCTACCAAAGCACGATCAAACTTGCGCGTGTGGACGGGAGCGTTGCGGCGGATGCGAAATCGATCTTGAGCGTGCTGGTGTTGGCAGCAGCGCGCGGCACAGAGTTGGTGTTGACGGTCGCGGGCGTGGACGAGGATGCAGCCATGGCAGCTGTGTGTGAGTTGTTCGAGCGCAAACTCGGGGAAGAGCGCGATTGAGCAAGCGAGTTAAAAGCGAGCGGGCGGAGCAGTTCTGGCGCGGCGTCACTGTCTCGGAAGGGCTGGCGCTGGGCCGCGTACTGCGGCTGCATGGCGGCGCAACGCAGAACGTCTATCGCGCCACGCTGGAGAAGAGCGAGATCGAGTGCGAGGTGCAACGCTTCAAAGCGGCCGTCGAGTTGGCGCGCAAGCAATTGCTTGGCATCAAGGAGCGGGCCGAACTTGCGCTTGGCGCGGAGCATGCCTACATCTTCGATGCCCACCTGCTCATGCTCGAAGATCGCAAGCTGCTCGATGAGGTCGAGTTATACATCCGGCGCGAACGCGCCAACGCGGATTGGGCCGTGCGCGTCGCCGCCGACCGCTTGCTCGCCGTCTACGCGGAGATCAAAGACGACTATCTGCGTGAGCGTAGCTCTGACATCGAAGACGTGACGCGCCGTCTGCTCGACGCGCTCGGCGGCGCGCCACACGAGCGACGTTTGACGCGCGATGCTGTGATCGTAGCGGAAGAATTAATGCCTTCGGCCGCCGCCGAACTTGATTTCTCGCACGTGCGTGCCGTCGCCACCGATGCGGGCGGTTGGACTTCGCACACAGCGATCATCGCGCGCGGCTTAGGAATTCCAGCCGTGGTCGGCTTGCGCGAACTTTACCGGCACGCGCGCACCGGCGACGAGATCATCGTGGATGCGATTCGCGGTGAAGTGATCCTGCATCCGGCAGGGCGCACGGCGGCGCGTTGCCGCGAAGAGTTGGCGGGCATGCGCCCGGCACAGCGCGGCGCGCTGCAAGTTGCGGGGAAGCATGAACCGTTGCGCACGCTCGACGGCGTTGAGATCATCTTGCGCGCAAACGTCGAATTGCCGGCCGAGTATGAAGGCGTCAGGCGTTATGGCGCGCGGGGCGTCGGACTGTATCGCACGGAATTTCTGCTCGCGCAGCGTGGGCGTATGCCGACGGAGGATGAGCAGTGCGCGGCGTACGCGGAAGTGTCCGCGCTGGCGGGCACGGATGGCGCGAAGGTGCGACTGTTCGATCTCGGCGGTGAAAAGATCGGGGCGGATGAGGCAAATGTCGAACGCAATCCGGCGTTGGGGCTGCGCGCGATCCGCTATTGTCTGCGGCGTGAGGACGTGTTGCGCACACAAGTGCGCGCGATCCTGCGCGCGGCGGCCAGCGGCCGGCTTGAGCTTGTGCTGCCGATGATCTCGGATATAGCGGAAGTACGACGTGCGCGCCGGATCATTGAAGAGGAGCGCGCAGGTCTGCGCCGCGCGGGACACGAGGCGGGCGACGTGCAGATCGGCGCGATGATCGAAGTGCCGGCGGCCGTGCTAATGGCCGACAAACTCGCGCGCACGGTTGATTTCTTCAGTCTGGGCACGAACGATCTCGTCCAGTATCTGCTCGCAGTTGATCGCGGCAACGACGATGTGGCCGATTGGTTTCGCACGCTCCATCCGGCCGTCTTGCAGAGTATCAAACGCACGCTCGACGCGGCGGAGGGCGCGGGGATTCCTGTCAACGTCTGCGGCGAGATGGCCGCGACGCCCGCTTATGCCGTCATCCTGTTGGGACTTGGCGCACGTGATTTGAGTATGACCTCAGCCTCGATCCCGCGTGTGCGCCGCACGCTCGCGGGGGTGGACGCGGCGCGTGCGCGCGTGATCGCCGATGAATGTCTGGCTTGCGAGACGGCGGACGAGGCGGAAGAACTCGTGCGTGTGCGGCTCGGCACGGAGTGGGCGGGATTGTTTCCGCCGGGCAGCTTGCCTGCGCCGAAGCCCCGGCCTTAAATGAGAACTGCCCCCGCGATCTCCGACCGGAGAAATTTACTGGCGAAGTCATTGCGAAAAGGGGCGGTTTCGTCGTTTAATTGAAATAGCGACTGGCTGCGCCTGCTGTTTTGTGCGGGCGTGCCGCTCTTGGGAAAGCGTGCAGCACCTGTCGAAAGTTTTTAGCTCGCTCGTTATGACACGATGTACACGCGACGGCCTTTGCCCGGCTCAGTCGTGCGCCAGAGAGACGAGCGGAAGGAAGTTGAGTGCATGTTCAGTAAGATTTCAGCCGTAATCATCGTGGTGTGCTGCCTGTCTGTGCCGTCGTGGGCGTGGGCGCAATCTTCGGTCGGGCGCGTCGGGCCGGTCGAAGATGTGGCGGCGGGCGCGGGCGAGAGCAAACGGGTGGAAAAGTCCGAGCCGAAGAAAGACGACGTTACCAAGAAGACCAAGCCGAGTGCGGCGAAAAAGGACGAAGCGAAACGCGACGAGCACAATAGCGCCCAGCCCCATGCGTCCGCGCCGCTCACTGCCGCGGCCAACACGGCCAGCGAGAAGCCACAGACGAATTCGACGACCGACGCGCCGCCGAAAGCGAGTGTCAGTCCTGCGCGTGAAGCAGCGCCGGTCGGTCTCATACCGCCGCCGCCGCCTTACATCGCCCCCACGCCAGTTAGCGCGGGCGAACATGCCGGCGCAACAGCCAATACGCCAAAGTCAGAGAACAAGTCCCCATCTGTGCCTGCGCCGTTACTATCAGCCATCTATCGCGTCGGCGTCGGCGACATGCTCGATATACGGCTCAGCAACGGCACGGGGCACGATTCGACGCTCTACACGATCCTGACCGGCGGGCTGTTGGACTATCCGCTCGCAGGCGATCCCGTCAACGTGGCCGGACTTACAACCGACGAGATCGCTACGCGCCTCACGGCCGAATTGAAGCGGCGCGGCATTTATGATCGCGCGCAATTTCAAGTCGCGGTGCGCGATTATACGAGTCATACGGTGATGGTGAGCGGGCTGGTCGATCAGCCGGGCGCGAAGGTCTTGCGCCGCGAAGCTGTGCCGCTCTACGTGGTGTTGGCGGAAGCGCTGCCGCGTGCCGATGCGGGCCGCGCCGTCATCATCGCGCGCGCGAATGGCACGAGCAAGACGGTTGACCTCGGCGATCCGTCCGCCTTGAACGAATTGGTCGCGGCGGGCGACGTGGTCAACGTGCAGACGCGCCCGCCGGAGTTTTTCTACATCGGCGGATTGGTCGCAGCGCCGGGGCAGAAAGATTTTCATGTTGGGTTGACGCTGACGCAAGCCATCCTCGCGTCGGGCGGTGCCTCGATTGGCAATAACAAGGCGAAGGTGTTAGTGACGGTCTCGCGACAGGGCGCGGATGGGCGCTTACTGCCGACCGTCTATCTGTTGAACGAGATCGAGACGGGCAAAATACCCGACCCGCGTTTGCAGCCCGGCGACCGCATAGAGATCGGGCGCAAACATTAGTCTGTATCTCCTTAGCTCGCGATTATGGCCGCGCCGTCTTGTCCAACGCGCGAAAGGGATGTATCATCCGGCGCGTTTCTGTTCAGTCTACCGGCTAGCGAGCCGACACAAGCAATCGCTCTCAAGTCGAAATCCAAATTGCTCAGCCAACCTTTCGCAGACATGTTGCCGGAGGAGTTCCGTTCGATGAAGCCACATAAAATTGGTGCATTAGCGCTGGCGGCGGCGCTACTCTGTGCGCCTTGCATGCCTGTCACTGCCGCAGTGGTTGCCCTTACCACGAATGTCGTCAAACAAGATCAGGATGCGCCGCCCGACGCCGAACAGGCCGCGTTCAATCGTGGGCAGACGCTCTACAATCAAGGAAAGTTTGAGCAAGCGGCGGGCGTGCTCAACGATTTTCTCAAGAACTATCCGAACAGCATCATTACTGATCTGTCGCTGCTGTGGCTCGGTCGCTCCTATATAGCGCTGGGGCGGATCAGAGAGGCCGAGCAAATCGGCGAGCGTCTGCGGGGCATCAAAGACACACCGTTCACGGAAATCTATGACGACGAGTTGAGCGCAGCGCGCAAGGAACTGGCGGCGCGCGGGCCCGTCGCCGCGCAACCTTCTAGGTCGCCTGTTGTGAGGCCTGCGCCAACGCCGCGCACCAACACAACAACAGTTCCGTCTATCGCTGCCGCGACGCCGAGTCCGACGCCTGTGCGTCGTCTGGGCATGCAGCCCGTAGTTCCGCGGCCGACGCCCACTCCCACCAGCGCACAGGCAAGTCCGACCCCAACGCGGCCGACGCTGACGATCAATAAGACACCAAGCGTCAGCGCAAACGCAGACACAAACACAAACACCGCGCGGCTGAATAATAATCGTCGCCCGTCACGCCGTGGTGGCAATGTGCGCAGCAATCCGGCCCAAACGCCGGGCGCAAATACGCAAACCGCGATGAGCACACCGCCGCCGATGGTCAGACCATCGCCCACACCCGCACCCACACCGCGCCGCATGCCCACGCCGATGCAAGTGGTGGTGAACGTGCCGCCCGCACCGACACCTGCGCCGACGCGCACGGCGACGAACGACTCAACCGTCACGTCCATCTCCCCGAACGCGAGCAACCCGTCCGCCGGCTCGAATGAGACCGGCATCGTGCTGACGGTTAAGCAAGTGCCGAATCTCGCGCTCGCGTTGCGGCGCGTGGCGCTGGCGGCCTCGCCGGGGCAGCAAGTGCAACTGCCCGTGACCGTGACGAACATGGGTAACAAGGACGATCAGTTCCGTCTTGAGACTGATCTGCCGGCCGAGTATCAACCGACCTTCAGCATATCGCAGGGCGGACAAGACACCGGTCTCCCGATCTTGATCACGCCGCAACTCGCGCGCGGCCAATCGCTCGAAGTGTTCCTGAACCTGCGCGTGCCGGAGACGGCCGCCGATGCGCAGCAACGCGCGTTCATCGTGCGCGCGGCCTCGAAGTCTGACTATCAAATCTTCAAAGTATCGAACGGCACGTTGTCGGTCGTCGCGGCGACGCTGGCCGGCTCATCTTCGATCTCGCGCGAGAGCGTGCAGCCGGGCGAGACTTTCACGCAGACCATCACGGTGCGTAACAATGGCAGCGCGCCCGCGCGCAACTCGCGCGCCGACTTCGTCTTCAATCCTGATTTCGAGTTGGTCTCAGCCAATCCCGGCCCGCTCGTCTATGATCGCGACTCGCGCACGGCTGTGTGGAGCTTGGGCGATCTTGATGCGCGCGACAGTCGCGACATCAGCGTTACTTTGCGCGCCGTGCCCGATTCGCTCGCCGCCAATCATCCGTTGGGGCGCGGCACGATGCGCACGGCGAGTTTACAGACGGCCTCGAATTTCGACGGCCCCGCCATCGAAGTCGGGCGCGTGCCCAAGGCGCGCATTGACGCGGTCTCGACGGGCTTGACGGCCACGCCCGGCGACACGATCTACATTCCGTTCGTCGCGCGCAATCCCGGCAACTACGCGGAGTCGTTCGATCTGAAAGTGACCGCGCCGGGCGCGCCGCAGGGCACGCTCTTCGCAGACACGAACGGCGACGGGCAGCATCAGGACAACGAGCCGGCCGTCGCGCAGACCGCCGCGCTTGAGCCGCGCGCCGGCCAGTTCCCCTTGCTGCTGCGCGTGGACATTCCGCGCTCGACGGCCGACCGCATGCAGTTCGCATACAACATCGTCTCGCGCTCGCTTTCGACCGCGCGCATCGCGAGCGAGGCCAGCACGGTCTTGACCGTCGCCGCGCCACGCGTGCGTGTGCGCATCGAGCAGGTGGCGAACGAAGTCAATCCGGGCGATCTGTCGTTCTACCGGCTGGTGCTGGTGAATGATGGCGGCGGCTTGGCGAAGAACATCGTAGTCACGGAGCAACTGCCGGAAGCTTTGCAGTTCGTCGGCAGTGAGCCGAGTCTGGACGCACACGATGCGCCGGGCGGCACGCGCCGCATTGCTTGGCGGGTGGCGGAATTAGCGCCGGGCGACACGGCGGTGCTGCGCATCACGGTGCGCTTGGGCGCGAACTTGGCCGCCGATGCCGACGTGCGCACGTCGCACACGCTCACCTACCAAGACACGAACGGCAATAGCTACGCGCAGGGGCAATAAGCGCAGCGCGAGCGTGAACGCAGACGCACAGCCGGTTGCAGACGCGGCGAGTCAGACAGGCTCGCCGCGTCTCGCCGTCTCTGCGTCAGACGATGCGCGTACAAACGAAGCGCGCCCGACCGCGCACTTGAATGAGCGGGCACGCACGCGCTTGACACATCTGCTGCTCGGTAAATCAATCGTCGAGACTCTATTCGTCGCCGCGCTCGTGGTCGTCTTCGCCCGCCAGACCTTCAATCCATTCTTTCGCGGCTCATTAGATAATGCTGACGCACAAGCGGTAGCAGGGTGGGTAGTGGACGCATCCGCGCCGGCTGCGCACGTCGAGGTGCAACTTTTTATTGATGGACATTTCGCTGCACGCGGCCGGGCCGACCATGAGCGCGCGGACGTGCGCTCTGCCGGTCGCGCGCCGGATGAGTTTCATGGTTACAACTTGCAGCCGCCGCTTCTGCCGCCGGGTGAGCATGAAGCGCGCATCTACGCCGTGCAGCCAAGCGGCGCGGGCCGGATCACTCTGCAACAGGTGGACAAGCCGTTGCGCTTCGTCGTGCCGGTGAGCGACGAGAACAAAGCGATGCCGAATGCATGGTGGGAGGCGACGCGGCCATGAGTGCGCGGGAGTTTGATAACGGGGTGGAGGTGCGTGCGCGTATCACTGAGCAAGCCGCGCTGGGCGAGCGCGCATTGCTCGTGTGGGAGATCGTCTCCGTCATCTCATCCGCGCTGGTCGCGGAGTGGGCTGTGCTTGCGCTTGGCGATTGGCAGAAACTTGCGCTCGCCGTGCCGGTCGGACTGGCCTGCGTGTTGATGCTCGCATCGCAGCGTGTGCGCGGCGAGACGCGCCGCGAACTCGGTCTCAGTGGCGCAAACTTCGGGCGTGCGCTCAGGCTGCTTGTCGGGCCGATGATTGTCGGCGCGCTCGCGTTAGTGTGCGTCGGGCGATTTTGGTATGGCGCGCCGTTAGTGTTTGGCCGGCAGCGCGCGGGCTGGGAATTATTCGGCTGGCCTGTCTGGGGCTTTGTCTGGGGACTGACGCAGCAATACGCGCTGCAAGCATTCATCAACCGGCGTTTGCAGATGCTCTGGGGACGGGGTTGGCAAACGACGTTAGTAGTGGCACTGCTCTTCGCGCTGCTCCATCTACCGAATCCGTGTTTGATGGCCGCGACCTTTATCGGCGGCTTGATGTGGGCCGCCATCTACCAACGCGCCCCGAACATTTATGCGCTCGCCATCTCGCACGCTGTGATGACGTGGGTACTGGTCTCGACGCTGCCCGCCGCCGCGCTCGGCGGTTTGCGCGTGGGCTATAAGTATTTCGGTTGAGCGCAACGGGCCATCGCCGCGCAGAGCAACGTGCGCGGGGCAGGCGAGACCAACATTGCTGCTGGCTGTTGTCGTATTGCCGCACAACCGTGGTCGGCACGAAAGCGAACTGCGCAGGCTTGGGCCAGAGAGCGAAAAACATTTAGCCACGAACCCACACGAAACAACACGAACATTCGGCTGTCTTAGTTCGTGCTTGTTCGTGTGGGTTCGTGGATAGCTTTTCATGCTATCCCAATCATTGTGGTTTGATTTAGCTCTGATCGGGATTACTCAGAAAACTAAATGACCTGAGGCGCAGGACGAGCATGATAGACGTGTTCAACAGTGCTTTGCTATAATGCGCGAGCCGTTTAAGAGCAGGTCGGGCGGTCGCCGCTTCCGCCGTCAGGTGGGAGGGGAGGAAAGTCCGAACACTACAGGGCAGCGAGCCAGCTAACGGCTGGGCGGCGGGCGAGCAACGCGCGGGTTTCGACCCGACCTGCTTGCCTGTTGACGACAAGTGCAACAGAGAACAGACCAGCCAACGGGCCCGAAGCTGCAAAGCGGGGCAACGGGTGATGGGTGAAACGGTGCGGCCCCTGTCGGGGCTTAAAGTAAGAGCGCACCGGCGTGCGTGGTAACACGTGCGGCCAGGCAAACTCCTCGCAGTGCAAGACCAAATAGGGAGAGGTCAAGGGCGGCCCGCCCGAAGCTGCGCCCGCAAGGACGCACTACCATCTCCGGGTAGGTCGCTTGATCCGTCTGGCGACAGACGGGCTAGATGAATGATCGCCACCCTGCTTTGCGGCAGGGGACAGAATTCGGCTTACAGACCTGTTCGCAAAACGGCATAACCTTTCAAGCTCTACACAGATTTGCATGGCCCGTCGCCTAGACAGGCCGCAAATCCTTTTCTATGAGGAGAGACACTACGGGGATGGCCAATCGCAAAGGAGTCTTCATCGGCGCTTATGTGCCCAACGATCTCAAAGAGACGTTGCGCCGGCGCGCGGTCGCCGAGCATCGTACACTCTCGCAAGAGATCACACGCATCCTGACTGAAGCCGTACATGGCAAGACACTCCCGCCCGGCGCGATTGATCGGCGCGCCGTCGGCGCTTCGACGCCACGCCGCCGCGCCACCGACCCGCTTGATCGCCGCCGCCGCGATGATTTGCCTAGTGTCACGGCGGGCCAGAGCGACGACAACAAGTAGTCCGCGTGATAGTTCAGTTGCGCGCTCATAGCGGGCGCGCAACGTCACCCCTGGCTGGGTTGCTCACTGTCAACGCCGCGCCGCGTCTGTTATGCTTCAACCGCCGTGAGCAAACTTAAAATCCTCAACACCCTCGCTGGTCTCGTGCTCGGTTTCGCCGCCGGCTTTTATCTCGCCGACCATCTCAATCACAAAGAATTTGATCGCTTGCACGCCGAACTGGCGCAAGCGCGCAACGCAAGCACAAGCCCTGACCAACCCAAGAACGAGAGCGCCAACGCGCCCGGCGAAAAGACTTCGCTGACCGATGACGAACTGCGCAACGTCGTCGCGAAAGCCGACGCCAAACCCGGCGACACGGACTTGCAGCGCAAAGTCGGGCAGGGGCTTTATCTCTACGCGGCGCGCTTCGACAAACCTGCTCTGTTGCCCGAAGCGATCCGCATCCTCAAACGCGCCAACGATGCCGCGCCGCAGGACTACGAGACGCTCGTCGTCTTAGGCAACGCCGAGTTCGATCTCGCGCGCAACACCGACGCGACGCACTTCAAAACGGCTCGCGCTTATTACACGCAGGCGCTCGCGCGCAAACCCGACGACATCAACGTGCGCACAGACCTCGGCCTAACTTACTACTTCGACACGCCCTCCGACCCGCGCCGCGCCATCAGCGAGTATCGCAAATCGTTGGCGCAGGACGCGCATCACGAGATGACCTTACAGAATCTCGTCGCCGCGCTGATCGCAATGGGCGAGTTGGCGGAAGCTGAGCAACGGCTCGGCGAGTTGCAAAAGCTCAACGCCGCCAATCCGGCGCTCTCCGACCTACGCGCGCAATTGGCGCAACGCCGCAACGCCGGAGGGGCGAAGTGAAATATTTGCTCATCCTCACGGTGCTGGGCTTCTGCGGGGCGCTCATCTATCTGCGTTTGCGTCCTTATATCGCCCTCGTGCGCCAAGCCTTTGGTGTCATTCGCACGGCGCGTAGTCTCAACGTGAACGACCAACCAACCGACCGGCCGGCACGCGCACCACAACGCGACAACGAGCCGCTCGTGCGTTGCACAGGCTGCGGTACGTGGCTGCCCGCCTCGCGCGCCCTCATCTTCCGCGCGACGAAGGCGGCCTACTGCTCGTCTGCCTGCATGGAACGGGCAGCCACCAGCACGGGCCGGCGTTCAGCCGCGAACTGAATCTGCTAACTTGTTAATGTCCACTAGCCGCTACGTCATGCGTCGTGGTCTTCGCGCCCCATAAAAATAATAGAGCGGAGATGAGCATCGCGGCCGGTGTGACGAGCAAGGCCGTGCTTAGATATTGGTGCGTCGGGTCAAGACCGATTAGCCCGGCCAGCGCAGCCAAAGGGGCGAGATGACCTGCTTTGAGCGCATCCGAAGCCACGCCTACCGCCGTGCGCGAGATCGCATCGCCGCAAGTGTGGATCACGACGATGTTGAGCGCGACGGCCATGGCGCGCACACTCGTCGGCACGCTCTGCAAGAGGATCGCGTGGAACGGCGCGTTGTTGACGAAGAGCAAGGTGACGGTCAGAAAGATCGCAGGCAGATAGATGCGCGCGTCGTGCGCCACGATGGCCACGAGCAGAGGCCCTATGCTCAGGAAGGTGCTGGCGGCGCAGAGATAAAAGTATGCGCTGTTGCGTCCGCGTGCAATGCGATCCGCCACCCAACCACCGCCGAATGTGCCGAGCGCGCCCGCGAGCAGCGTGATGATGCCGAGCGTGATCGGCGCGCTCGATTCCGACATGCCCTTGTCGCGGATCAGGAACAACGCCACCCACGTGGCGAATGCGCCCAGCACGAACGTGAGCGCGGTATAACCGGCGGTCGAGAGTAACCAATCGCGCGTGCGTAGGATGCGCCAGACCGTGCGTAAGCCGGACTCGGCCGCGATGGTCTGTGCCGTCGAACTGCCGCCATGCTCGTCGAGCGCGGTTGTCGTTTCAACTTCATCGGTCGCGCCGCGTCTGGGTTCGCGCAGTCGCCAGACGAAGAAGGCCGTGATGATGCCCGGTATGGAGACGACCATGAAGGCGAGTCGCCAGCCGAAGAAGTGGGCGAGCACGCCGCCGATGACGAAGCCGAGCGAGAAGCCGAGCGGGATGGCCGCTTGAAAGATGCCGAGCGCGGTCGCACGCCGGCGCGGCGGATAATAATCGGCGATGAGACTCGGCGTGATCGTCGAATAGGCCGACTCGCCGATGCCGACCGAAGCGCGCACAAGGCAGAGCGTTAATGCAACGCCCGACATGGCCACGCCCCAGCCGAAGATGGGCACGTGGAAGTTGACGCCGGGCAGAAAGGCAAACTTGTCCGCGACCCCCGTCAGCGCAGTGGCGAAACTCCAGATGACGGCCGCCGCCGCCATCAGCTTGGCGCGCGGATAACGATCACCGAGCCGCCCGAAGATGGGCGCGAAGATGGTGAACGAAAGCAACAGCGCCGACTCCATGTAGCCGATCTCTGTGTCCGTCAGTTGCAGGTTCGCGTCTTTGACCATATAGGCCGCAACCGACGGCAGCACTTGCCGGTCAACGTAATTGAGTAGATTGACGGTCGTCAGCACGACGAGCGCATAGTGCGAATAGCGCGGCACGTCGCTGTGTGCGGCGCGCGGGGCGTCTGTCGGGGAGTTTCTGCGCATAAGTTGAGGTTACGCCTCTTTCGTGAGCAGCTTGATAATGACGGGTGTGATGTCTGCCAGATCGCGCACGCTCGTTTGCACTGCGGCGCGCCCCACGCCCCACGCCAGCGTGGGCACAAAATTTAACGTGTGATTACGGCTGGACAAGTCTTCGACGTTGCCATGATCGCTCGTCAACATGACAGTTGTGCGCGTGAGATCGATCCGCGCAAGCACTGTGCGAATGAACAGCGCGAGATTGGTTAACACAATGAGTGCCGCATCCATGTCCTGTGCGTGCCCGACGCGGTCGGTGATGAAATACTCGTAGAGCGTGAAGCGATGCTTGTGCGCGACATCAACGAGTACGTCCGCGGCCTCTGCGGCCGTGCGTGGTTCGATGTCCATGCCCGCGTCAATCAACAGACCGTTCGTGAAATCCTGATAGACGGCGCGGCCGGCGCGCAAGTCATCGAGTTGGTTGAAACGCATGTTCGCTGCTTCGACGGCGACCGTCGTGGCCGAGACCCAGCGCGGGCGTTCGTTGAAGAAACGCGGCGTGTAAGCGTTGGCGAAGACATTGGGCCGTATGCCGGCGCGCTCAAGCTGTAAAAAGATCGAATGCGCGCGGATGATCGCGCGCAGGGCTTCGTTCGGAAAGCCTTGTTTGTGATAGCCCAGCGCGGCCGGCGCATTCACGCCGGTCAAAATCGTCGTCTGGCCCGACGCGCTCTGCGGTCGCCCTGCGACACCGAGCCGGGCATCCGTGCGCACCAGCAAGCCGTCATGCGGCAACTCCGGTTCTTCATCGGCGAAGACGGCAAGCGGCGCAGCCTCCGCGCCGAGTTGCGCCAGCGGATTGTGTGCGCCGCGCGGGCCGATCCCTAAGCCGTCTATGAAGATGAGCAGCACGGACATAAATGTGATAATAACATGCTTACACGATGGACGAAGTTACAGGAATAGCTCGCGCGGCGCAGGCCGCGAGAACAAACATGACGCAACGAAACAAAGAGCGGCTTGGCGGACTCTTCATCTTCATCATCGGCGCGGGCTTCACAGCGTTATGTTGGTACGACGCGCTGACGCAGAGTTATTTTTATCTAAAGGCGGCGGTCATGGGGCCGGCGTTCGCCGCCATCGGTCTCGGCCTAATATTATTCGGCGGCTACCGCAGCGAGCGCGCCGCACGCGGCGAAGACATTAGCCGGCTGCAAGGCTTCCGTCTGATCACGCCGCGTTGGTGGCTCATTCTCGCGGTCGGCATCGGCGTGGGTCTGTTGAACTGGTATTTGTTAGCGCAGCCGATTTCGTGAGCGCGCCGCGCGCAACTTGTTTGTCCGGCGCGCCTAATAAACTGATGCCAAATGGCTGTGAGAAAAGAGATCGGACTATCCACGAAACCACACGAAGAGACACGAAATAACAGTCTCTTTCGTGTTGTTTCGTTGTCTCTTCGTGGACGATCTCTTCCTCTCTTTTGATTACGATTCGATATACAGTCTTATAACCTCAGTTGCCAAATGAAACTTGTTGGAGGGTTGTGATGAAGCGTCTTGGAAAACTGTTTGTATGCGCGTTGCTATGTTGCATGTTCGTGTCCGTCTGGTTCAACCCACAAACTGGCCGGGCGCAGGAAACCGCCGCGACCATGCAGACTGCGCTGCCGTATTTCACTGAGCCGGCATTATCGCCTGATCGGGCCGAGATCGCTTTCGTCTCCGGCGGCGACATCTGGACAGTCGCGGCGACGGGCGGCGCGGCGCATTTGCTCGTCTCGCATCCGGCGAACGAGTCGCGCCCGCTCTATTCGCCCGACGGCAAACAACTCGCTTTCATCTCGAACCGCACAGGCAACGGCGACATCTATGTGCTCACGCTCGACACAGGCGATCTGCGTCGCGTCACCTACGATGATACGTTGGATCAACTCGACGCATGGGCGCGCGACGGCCGCTGGCTCTATTTCTCTTCGACGAGCCGCGACATCGCCGGCATGAACGATCTCTATCGCGTCAGTGTTGAGGGCGGCACGCCGTTGCAAGTCAGCGCCGACCGTTACACCAATGAATACTTCGCCGCGCCCGCGCCCGATGGCGCAACGCTCGCCTTCACGGCGCGCGGCATCGCCTCCGCGCAATGGTGGCGCAAGGGGCATAGTCACATAGACGAGGCTGAAGTCTGGTTGCTGCGCAATTTCGATGGCGGGCAAGCGACTTACGAGCCGGTCAGTCAACACGGCGGCGCGAAAGAGATGTGGCCGATGTGGAGCGCGGACGGGCGCAAACTTTTCTACGTCTCGGATCGCACCGACGGCAAATTGCAATCGGTCAATAACAGCGCACAGAACATCTGGACGACGACGCCGGGCCAGCCCGGCTTCCGGCGCATCACCAACTTCACAGACGGGCGCGTGCTCTGGCCCAACATCGCTTACGACGGGCGCGAGATCGTCTTCGAGCATAACTTCCGCATCTGGAAACTCGACACGGAGAGCGGCAAAGCGAGCGAGGTGGCCATCACACGGCGCGGCGCGGCAGCAGGTCCGGGGATCGAGCATCTGCGTCTGAGCGAGCAGATACAGGAGCTTGCGCTTGCGCCCGATGGCAAGAAGGTTGCGTTCGTGGTGCGCGGCGAAATCTTCGCGGCTTCGTTTGCGGACGGCGGCGACGCCGCGCGCGTCACATCCAGTCCGGCCGCCGAGTATCAACTGGCATGGTCGCCCGACAGTCGTCGGCTCGTCTATGTCTCAGACCGCGACGCCACGCCGCATTTGTATCTCTACGATTTCGCGACGAACGCCGAGACGCAGTTGACGCGCGACGCTGGCGACGATTCAGCCCCGCGTTTTTCACCCGATGGCAAACTGCTCGCCTTCCAGCGCAACGTGAAAGAGTTGCGCGTCCTCGACATCAATACAAAACAGGAGCGCGTCGTGGCGAACGCCGCGTTGGAGCGACCGCCGATCATGTCGGAGCGGCCGTTCGTCTGGTCGCCCGACAGTCGCTGGCTCGCATATATGCCCGTCGGCGAGCGGCAGTTCAAAAACGTAGTCGTCGCGCCGGTGGATGGCGGCGCAGCGCGCCCAGTGAGTTTCATCGCCAACGTCTTCAGCAACACGCTCGCGTGGAGTCCCGACGGCACGTTCATACTATTCGACACAGGCCAACGCACAGAAAGCACGCAAGTGGCGCGCATAGACCTGCTGCCGCGCACGCCGCGCTTCCGCGAGGATCAATTCCGCGATCTTTTCAAAGAGGAAACGCCCAAGAGCATCACGCCCCCATCACGCCCTGAAAATCGGCCGCCTGCGCCGGAACAGACGCCGGCTGCGCTCTCGTCTTCGCCCACCCCTACGCCGTCACCGGCCACGAATTCCGAAGAGAAGAAGGCGAGCGTGAAGCCCGTGCAGATCAACTTTGACGAGATACGCCGCCGTCTGAGTCTCTTGCCTGTGGGCGTGGATGTGAACTATCTGACGATCAGTCCCGACGGCAAGTGGGCGTTGCTGATCGCAAGCTCGGCTAATCAGGAAAATCTGTACGTCTATTCGCTCGACGAGTTGGCGCGCGAACCGGCCGTCGCCAGACAGTTGACCTCGACCGCAGGCGGGAAGTCGTCCGCGCAGTTCACACCCGACAGCAAAGAAGTTGTCTATCTGGAGAACGGGCGCATCAGCATCGTCACGATGGATGGCAAGACGCGCCCGCTCGCCGTGAGCGCGGAGATGGACGTTGATTTCGCGCGCGAGAAGATGGAAGTGTTCACGCAAGCTTGGACTTACCTGCGCGACAATTTCTACGACCCGAATTATCACGGCGCAAACTGGGCACAGGTGCGCGCCGAATACGAGCCGCGCGTCGCGGGCGCACGCACGCCCGACGAGATGCGTCGCCTGTTGCAGTTAATGGTCGGCGAGTTGAATGCTTCACATCTCGGCGCGTCCGCGCCTGCGGGCACGCCGCCGTCAACCGGCCGTTTGGGTCTGCGTTTCGACCGCCGCGAATATGAGACGACGGGCCGCTTACGCATCACCGAGATCATCCCGCTCAGCCCCGCCGCGCTCGCGGGCAATTTGAAGATGGGCAATTATCTGCGCGCCGTTGACGGCCGCACGATTGACGCGCACACGAATCTGGATGAACTGCTCAGCTTCAAGACGGGCAAACGTGTCACTCTCACCATCGCTTCGTCAGCCGATGGCGCGGACAAACGCGAGGCGTCCGTGCGCCCCGTCAACGCGGCGACGGAGAAGGGTTTGCTCTACCGGCAATGGGTGGAAGCGAACCGCGCCTACGTCGCGCGCGTCAGCAACGGCCGGCTCGGCTACGTGCATATGTTCGACATGGGCGCTGGCTCGCTCGCGCAACTCTACGTCGATCTCGATGCGGAGAATAGCACGCGCGCGGGCGTGGTGATCGACGTGCGCAACAACAACGGCGGCTTCGTCAACGTCTATGCGATTGACGTGCTGGCGCGACGCGGTTATTTGACGATGACGACGCGTGACAACGGCGCAGCGCCCGCGCGCACCGTCCTCGGGCAACGCGCGCTCGAACTGCCGACCATCCTCGTCACCAATCAGCATTCGCTCTCCGACGCCGAAGATTTCACTGAAGGTTATCGCAGTCTCAAACTCGGCAAAGTCGTGGGCGAGCCGACCGCCGGCTGGATTATCTTCACGTGGAATCAAGCGCTCATAGACGGCACGGTCTTCCGCCTC
>JANMAD010000440.1:0-1602 GCA_031359515.1 Acidobacteriota bacterium
TCCGCGCGGTCAACGCGGAGTCATCGTGGCGAAGTAGCCGTCCTTGCTGCGCACGAACAGGTGCGGCAGCCCGCGCGGCGGCGTCACCTTGACCTTGAGCCGGTGCCAGCGGCCGTTGTTCGTGAAGTTCGTCGGCTTGTAGCCGATGGAATACTGATGGCGCAACTCGATGGCGATGCGCTCGAAGATCTCGTTCATCTCCGCGCCGGTGTTCGGGAAGAACGCTTTACCGCCAGAGACGGAAGCCAGTTCGTCCAACATCGCCTGCCCGCCTACGTCCAACTCGCTCGGACTGCCTTTGTCGAGAATGCCGATGGCATAGATGAGCACGTCCGACTCTTTCAACATCTTGCGCAACTCGCTGAACGTATAGCGCGAGCTATTGTCCTGTCCGTCGCTGATGACGAGGATAGCGCGCTTCGGGTGCGAGCCGTGCGCGACGCGCTCGACGCCGAGATAGCAAGCATCGTAGAGCGCCGTCTGCCCTTTGGTCTGCACGAAGGTCAGCTTGTCGAGCAGGGCATCGCTGTTGCGCGTCCTGTCCAGCAGGAGTTGAGCGCGCGAGTTGAAACCGATCAAAAAGTATTCGTCGCTGTTGTGGCTCGTGTCTATGAAGCGCCGCAGGGCCTCGCGCGCCTTGCTGATCTTGTCGCCGCTCATCGAGCCGGACACGTCGAAGATGACGCCGAGACTGATCGGCACATCCTCGTCCGTGAAGAAACTAATCTGCTGCGGTTCTTTGTCGTCGAGTACGGTGAAGGCGTCTTTGTTGATGCCGGTCACGTAGCGGCCATAGTTGTCCGTCAGCGTGACATTAAGGATAACGAGGTCGGCGTTGACGGTCACCTGCTCGTCGCTATTGACGGTCGTGCCCGCTGCGGCCGGAGCGTTAGCCGGAGCGGCGACGGGCGTAGCCACGGGTGTGGTCGCGCCATTAGGATTCGTGTTGGCGTTGGCGGCGGCTGGCGAAGGCGCAACGGCGGGCGCGGTGGTCACAGCGCCCTGACTGGCGGCCGGTTCCTGTTTCGGCTGTGCGTTGACGGACGCGAGCGCGCAGGCAGTGAGCAGTGCGGCGCACGCAAGGCGAGAGACAGGGGCGACGAATCGAGCGCAATGTCGCGGGCGTCTCATGGAACCCTCCTGACTGATTGAAGTTCTTTAACAGAACTCCGGCGAAGCGAGCACGGAAGCGCGGCGGCTGGTCGAAACTTCTGTTTGCGCGCGGCGGCGCAAGCAAAGGATACACAAGTTGTGTTGACCGAACTGACGCGACGAGACGGGGAGACTTCCGGGAACAGACGCATTGTACGACTCGCGCCCGACGCGCGCAAGACGCACGTATTGATTAAATGTATATTAGCTGCAACTTTCTTATCACGACGACGTGTAAGCACACGCCGTTGCGCGTCGCGTGGGCGCAGGCTGCATGTTATACTCGCGCTATTCGCATCTGCCGCCCAGACCCGACGAACGTGGCGGCGCAACGGAAGCAAACGAACTAATAACGAACTACTAATGGCTGAGTTTATCTGTCGTTTAGGTACGCCGGCAGGCGAGGTGGTGACGCGGACGGTCGAGGCCGTGGGCGTGTCGGAGGCGCGT
>JANMAD010000441.1:0-7309 GCA_031359515.1 Acidobacteriota bacterium
TTCGGCGGGCCGCAGGTGTCGATCAGTCAAGCGTCGGGGATGTTGCGCACAGAGCGCATCAAACTTGTCGGTAATGCGCGGCGCGTCCCCGTGCCCAACATCGGTGCGGGCGAAAAGTTAATCGCTGTGTTTCTGGCGCACGCGCAAGGGCAGGGCATCGCCGCTGACAGCCTGCGCGAACTCACGGACATACATGACGGCGCAGTGCAATTGCCCGCCGATCTCAACGGCGAGCCTGAACTGTTCTTCTTCATCGCAAGTCGGACAGGCATGATGGTCAAGCGGCCCGCTATCGGGGCGGAAGGCTTCGTGCTCGATCACCTTGACCGCGCCGCGCTGGACACCTACGTGCAAAAGGTCGGCGACCGGTTGATGCAAGCGTTCGGGTCGGAGCGGCCATATGCGGTCTTCGGCGATAGTCTGGAAGTTTATAATCAAGACTGGACGGGCGATTTCCTCGAAGAGTTTAAGCGGCGGCGCGGCTACGAGCTGAAGCCTTACCTGCCGGCGCTTGTCACGAACATGGGGCCGCAGACCGCTGCGATCCGGCACGATTGGGGGCAGACCATGACGGAACTGCTCAACGAACGCTTCTTCGCGCCGTTGCACGAGTGGACGCGACGCAACCACACGTTGCTGCGCTTCCAGGCTTACGGCGTCCCGGCGGCGACTATTTCGAGTAGCGCTTATGTCGATCTGTCCGAAGGCGAAGGCCCGCAGTGGAAAGTGCTTCGTGCATCGCGTTGGGCGTCTTCGGCAAATCATCTGTACGGGCGGCCAGTGACATCTTCGGAGACTTGGACGTGGCTGCACTCGCCGGTCTTCCGCGCCACGCCGCTCGATATGAAGGCCGAAGCCGATCTGCATTTTCTGATCGGGATCAATCAACTGATCGGGCACGGCTGGCCGTACACACCACCGGGCGTCGAATATCCCGGCTGGCGGTTTTACGCGGCGGCCGTCCTCGACGAAAAAAATCCCTGGTGGATCGTCATGCCCGACATTGCGCTCTACATGCAACGCATGAGCTTCTTGTTGCGGCAAGGTCAGCCCGCTAACGATGTCGCACTCTATCTGCCCAACCACGATGCCTGGGCGAGTTTGTCGGCCGGGCACACGCACATGATCGAGACCTTGCGCGAACTGATCGGGCCGGATGTCATCGGCCGCGTGCTCGAAGCCGGCTACGAACTCGACTTCTTTGACGACGACGCGCTAGCGAAAGTCGGTCGCGTCGAAAATGGTGCATTGACGTTTGGCGGGAATAGATACCGCGTCATCGTGCTGCCCGGCGTGGAGCGCATCCCGTTAGACACCCTGCGGAAGTTGGATGAGTTCGTGCGCGGCGGTGGGGTGCTCGTTGCGACGCGCCGGTTGCCCGCGCACGCACCGGGCTTTCAGGCGACTGATGCGGAGCAGCATCAGCTCGACGAAATCTCCCGTCGTCTGTTTGAAGGTTCAGCCGCACCGGCGCACTTCGTCAAGGATGAAAACCGCGAACTCGGCAGCACGTTGGCCAGTCTGCTGCGCCCCGACATGGCGCTCGCGCCCGCAGTGCCGGAGATCGGGTTCATTCATCGCCGGACAAGTGATGCGGAAATTTATTTTGTCGCCAACACGGCCAACATACCGCAGCACGTGAAGGCCACGTTTAGAGTTGAGGGTATGCAGCCGGAATGGTGGAGTCCGTTCACGGGGCAGGTCGCGCCGGTTGAAGTGCAAGCCGGCGCGACCGGTGGCACGACGGTCGCGCTCGCGCTTGAGCCTTACGAATCGCGCGTGCTGGTCTTCACCAAGCGCACACTGTCGCAGCCTCAAGCCCGGAGCGCCACCACAGCGCCAACGCCAATTGATCTAAGCACAGGCTGGCGCGTAACGTTTGGCCAAAACGGCAGCCCGACCCAGATGGAACACCTGCGGTCTTGGACGGTAGACGAGACGACGCGATACTTCTCGGGCCAAGCGACCTATGAGAAGGAAGTGACCGTGCCTGAGAGCATGCTTCAGCAGGGGCTTGCAGTGCGCCTGGATTTCGGGCCGGGGCAGCCTGTGCCGGAGCAGGCAATCAAGGCCGGGATGCAGACTTGGTTTGATCCGCCAGTCAGAGAGGCTGCGGTGGTGTATGTCAATGAGCAGCGGGCCGGCGCGGTGTGGTGTCCACCGTATGCAATTGACGTGACGAGCTTGCTGCGCCCCGGTGCAAACAGAATCCGGATCGTGGTGGCCAATCTCGCGCTCAATTACATGGCCGGGCGGCGCTTGCCCGATTACCGTCTCTTGAACCTGCGCTACGGCGAGCGCTTTCAGGCACAGGACATGGATAAAGTACAATCCGTTCCAGCCGGGCTGCTGGGGCCAATCCAACTGCTGACGGAAGTTAATGCCAACAGGCGGCCGTGAAACTCGTCCGATCACGCCGCTTAGCCCTTGATTTTTTTCGAGGTCTATAATATTTTGATTGCCACATCCGGCCGACTCCGCCTTGGCGGAAATGATCTTTAATACTTACTTGTGAGCCTAGGGCTTAAATATTATTTGCTTCATAGGCACAAGCTATCTTAGGATAGTCCCCCAACCAAGCTTAAGAACTAATCAAGTTGAGCTAGAACAGCACACAGTCTGAACGTATCTGTTGTCCTAATCTGGGTAACCGCTTAAGCGCGGAGTTAAGCGGTTTACTTGGCGCTTTATCAAGCACGGTTTATTGCGGATACCTTCAATTCGGCGGACTGAATTTTACTTCAAACGTCCTTGTAATTTCGCTGCGTCTGCCACTGAGTTTCGGCTCGATAACGATCCAGCGGGTGCAATCTACTGCATGTTGAATACAGGCGTGAGCTGGTGGGCGCGCAAGCAAGCACCGCTTTCATGTTGATGATAGCCCCGACACGCAGGGTCTCGCTTCAGACCAGCGCCTTGGCATGACACAAGGCGAAAAGGCTTCACGCCCTGACTTTGATTTACCCGAAGAGAGGAAGAGAAAAATGCGAACGATGCGAATTCTGGCGGCGGTTCTGCTCTGTGCTGTTGCTGTAGTCGGGCAGACAAACAAGGGCGGTATCAGCGGGACGGTGATGGATCAAAACGGCGGGGCCGTACCCGGCGCGACCGTGGTCGTGACCAATCTCGGCACTAACCAGAAGTCTACCTTCATCACTTCTGATACAGGCTCGTTCTCAGCCACCTCGCTCGATCCGGTCACCTACAGTGTGACGGTGGAAAAGACGGGCTTCAAGAAGGCCATCTTGGAGAGCGTGAAGGTGGACACGTCAACCACTGCCAACGCCGACGTGTTGCTCGTCCCCGGCGAGGTTGGGGAAGAGGTGACGGTGACGGCGTCCGCGCCGCTCATCAACACTGAAACGGGCACCACGAGCACGACCGTGACGGAGCGCCAGATTCAGGATATTCCGTTGAACAATCGGAGCGTGCTTGACTTGGCGTTAACGGCTCCTAACGTGACAGGCGACGCCGGCAGCGAGGATGTAGGCGTATCCGGCGACCAGCCGGTGCCCGGGTTTAACCTGAATCTGAATGGCGGGCGTTCGGGCAGTACGGCTATCTTGGCCGACGGCGTCAACAACACGGGCGTCGGCATCGCGCGCGCGGTGGTGAGTTTCTCGCCGGAGACCGTGCAGGAGTTCACCGTGCAGACCTCGGCGTACTCGGCTGAATTCGGACAGACGGGCGGCGGCACCATCAACGCCACCACCAAGTCCGGCACTAATAGATATAACGGCGTCGCGCTCTGGTACACCCGCAACCCGAAATTCAACGCGACGCCATTCGCGATTGGCACCGCCCCGCGCCCGAAGAATAATCTGCGCTCCAATCAGGTCTCGGTCACGTTCGGCGGCCCCGTCTATTTGCCGCGGTTCGGCGAAGGCGGCAAGAGCCTCTACGACGGGCATGACAAGACTTTCTTCTTCTTCGCCTACGAGCCGCGTTGGCGCAAAGATTTCATCACGTCGTCGGCGCTGGTACCCTCTGCCGCTGAGTTGGCAGGTAATTTCAATAATCTCGTGCGGACGAGCAGCGGCATCCTGCCGGCGGCCGTCGCCGCCCAGTTCAACCAAACCTCGGTCGGCAATGCGAACATCTATCAAAACTTCGTCAAGGTTGGCGACCGGTTAGTGCCGATTGTGCTGGCGACCGGTAATCAGTTTTGCCAGTTCGGTGATCCACGCAGAATTCTCGTGCCGCAGGTGGTGAATGGGGTCACGCTCCAGACCCCGCAATGTAATTCCACCATCAATGCCACGCCGAACCCGGCGTTGAATGTTATTCCGGCGGAGTTTATCGATCCGATTGGTGTGAAGATTCTACAGTTCATGCCACCGGCTGGGGGTTACTTTCTTGACTCGGGGTTTGTCAGGAACTATTTCCTGCAACGCTTCGTCACGCAGAACGAGACGCGCTACACGCTGCGCCTTGACCACAACTTCACGAACAACGCGAAAGCCAATTTCCGCTACACGGTCACGCCCGCCATCGGCATCCGTGGCTCGGGCAACGACGTGAACGGCAACTCCGGCGTCTTCAGCGACGCCCGGCAATACCTGTTAGCCTTCAACAACATCCTCTCGCCGACCCTGGTCAACGACCTGCGGCTCAACTATACGAAGGGCAACTTCAGCGAAGACTATTCGCCCGAGTTCTCCATCAAGACCGGGCGGAGTTTGGCCGGAGAATTGGGGCTGCCGCACCTGACCTCAGGCGGCATCCCGCTGTTCCTGATCGCCCGTGATGGCAACTACACGGGGGCCGATGTCGGCTCGGCAGCTTCCACCAATAACTTCAACATCGAGAAACGCTACAACGTCAGCGACATCGTCTACTATAACCACGGCGACATGACTTGGAAGTTCGGCGTCGATCTCAGCGATGCCCGGCTGGCGGTCACTCCCTTCTTCGCGGCCTCCGGCGGCCGGTATGACTTCCGCGTTGTGCAAACCAGCAACAACCGCTCGACCGGCGTGAACAACGGCGGCAACACCGTCGCCAGCACACTGATCGGGACGCCGAACTCGGTCGACCTGCGCCCGCTCATCCTCGACTACGATTATCGCTGGAAGAGCGGGGCTGCGTTCGTCCAGAACGATTGGAAGATCAAGCCCAATTTGACCCTTAACCTCGGGTTCCGCTACTCGCTCCAATATCCTCGCTACGAGAAGAACAACCAGCAGGGTGTGTTCCGGCCCGACCTGGCGCAATCGTTTACGCTGACGGACGCGCAACGTCGCACGCTGGCGACAAACCTGGGCGTGCTGGCAACTTCTGCGATTCCTGACTTCGTGCCGACAGCAGTGACTACCCCGGCGTTTGCTTTCTCCGGCCGGGGCGGGCGCTCAAGGTACATCACCCCGGTTGATTACAAGGGCTTTGAACCGCGCTTAGGCTTTGCTTACAGTCCGAAGAAGAAAATCTTCGGGGTGGACCTGGAGAAAAGATCGGCGGTCATTCGTGGCGGCTTCGGTGTTTCGCACGCGCCGCTCACCGGCAACAACCGCAATCCGAACCCTGACTTCGGCGGATTTGTAAATGTCGGGCAGACCGCCACCGGCTCGGCGGTCGGCAGCACGCCGGATGTGACTCAACCCATCCGCTTGACGGGCAATCAAGTGTTGCAGGGCACAGGCGCTACAGTCGACTCGATCTTGGGCACCAATGCGGACGGGCTGGTCTTCTTGAACAGCCTCGCCATTTCGGCCTTCGCCGACACAGGATTTTCGAGCGGCAGCGGCAAAGTTCCTTACTCGACGAACTGGAATCTGGCGGTGCAGTTTGAGCCGTTTAAGAACACCAGCATAGAGGTGGCTTACGTCGGCAACAAGGGCACGCACCTGTACCTGCCGCTCATCAACATCAACCCGCGCAACGTAAATCTCATTGACCAATTGGAGTCTGCGGGGGTTGACGTGACCGGGACGATTGCCGACCCGCTGGGGCGTAGGAATCTGGCCAATTCCGTGATCAGTGTCAGTCGCGCCAGCGTGTTTACCACGTACCTTGGGTTCGATCCACTGAACAGCTACTTCGATCCGCGGGCCAGCAGTATTCGCCATGCGGGATACATAGACGTGCGCCGCCGGGTCGGGCGCGGCTTGACCTTCACCGCGAATTACACCTACGGCAAAGGCATTGACACTGCGTCGGACGCTAGTCCGGACACGCGCGTGCTCTCTTCGGGGCAAGCGCGCGGGCAAGTCTCGCTGGGCGCACCGCTCGGTTCCGACCGCGCCATCTCGACCTTCGACATCAAGAACAACTTCAGCTCGACCTTCATCTGGGACGTGCCGCTCGGACGCAAACGCCAGTTCTTTGCGAATGCGCCGAAGGTGGTGGACGTGATACTCGGCAGATGGAGTGTCTCCGGTGTCTTCCGCATGCCGGGTGGCACGCCCTTCTTACCGTTTATCACCGACCCGAACAAACTTGGTGGTGTCCTTTTCAATCGCGTCGTCAGACCAGACATCGTGCCGGGCGTGCCGCTCAGGAATCCTTTGTGGCGGCGCAATTGCCCGACCGGAAGTTCGGTCCCGCCCGCCGGTTGCGAACCTTACATCAACCCGGCGGCGTTTATGCGGCCGGTCAAGGGCACGTTGGGCAATGCTCCGCGCACGCTGGATATTCGCCCGCCCCGGCAGGAGTACTTCGACTTTGCGCTCTCGAAGGATTTCCCGTGGCCGTTCTTCGGCGACAAGGATGGCCGGCGGCGCATCAACTTCCGGGTGGACTTGATCAATGCCTTCAACCATCCCAACTTCCGTTACGACAACACAGGTAATACGCCTTTCGGCTTGGGGACTTTCCCAACCGAGTTGACGACCGAGACCGTGAACGGTGTGACCCAGCCGATCACCGCGGCGGATTACAACACTTGGGCGACGTTCAATAACCAACCCTTGTCCACAACTACAGCAGGTGCGGCACAGCTTGCCGCGATCCGGGCAAACGTGAATGCCACCCGGCAGACTGGCAATAACGGCCCGATGACTGGCGGCCTGCCGTTGGATTTCTTCCACGTGGCGCTCCCGCAGGGCTTTGCCACGCGTGACCCGCTCACGTTCGACATTAGAACGCTGGATGGTTACAAACTCTACCGCCTCCGGCAGACTTACGATCAGAGGTTCGGCACGCTAACTGGCACTAACCCGAACAACACGCCGCGTTACATCCAGTTCGGGCTGCGGATCTTCTTCTAAACGGGAGACGATTCGGCCAGTTCCGCACTGGCTATGTGCAGCACTAAGAAGGGCGGTCGGCTTATGGGCCGCCGCCCTTTTCGCTCTGCTCGAACTTGCGCCTT
>JANMAD010000447.1:0-11284 GCA_031359515.1 Acidobacteriota bacterium
GCCGTTGCCGGGCGGCGTGGACGCCGTCATGCTGTTGCTCTCGGCGGCGACCCCCGCGTGGGTTCCGCTCTACGCGGCCGGCGCGACGCTCGGCTCGGTGATCGGCTGTCTCATCCTATATTACGTCTCCCGCCGGGCCGGGAGTCGCGCCCTCGCGCGCTTCTCGGAGAAGAAGCAGGCGCGCGTGCGTACACTCATCGAACGCTACGACGTGTTGGCCGTGCTGGTCGCGTCGCTCATGCCGCCGCCGTTCCCGCTCAAGTTGTTCATCGCCTCGGCCGGTGTGTTTCGCTTCAGCGTGTTGCGCTTCACCATTGCCATCGCGGTCGGGCGCGCATTCCGCTATCTGCTCGAAGGCTACTTCGCGGCGCACTATCATGAGCAGGCCAAGGAGCTACTCGCGCACTATTACCCTTATATTGGCCTGACCCTCGCCGCGCTGCTCATCGTCGGCTTCGTTGTGCGTAATCTGATGAAGAGTAGAGGTCAGAGGTCAGCGGTCAGAGGTCAGTAACGAACTGTCCGCACTGACCTCTAACCGCTAACCTTTGACCTCTGCTTGAAGCGGCGCGCAGCGGCCACATCGCGGACGCCGTGCCCATCGAGTTGCGCCAGCAGGCGGATGAAAATTTCGGCTGTGGCCAGCGCATCACCGGCGGCGCGATGACGATTGCGGATCGTCACCGCGAAATGCTCGGCGACGGTGTGCAGGCGATGATTGATGAGATCGGGCATCAACTGGCGCGTGAGCTTGACCGTACAGAGATGCGCGTTGCCCATGCGCCGGCCCGGATAGACGCGCGCCACTTCGTGATTGATGAAGCGCACGTCGAACGAAGCGTTATGCGCGACCAGCACGGCCAAACCAGCGAACTCAAGCCACGCGGGCGCGATATCGGCGAAACGCGGCGCGTGTCTGACCATCTCGTCGGTGATGCCGGTGAGTCCGACGATGAAAGAGGGAATTGGCGTCTCCGGGTTAACGAGAGTCTGGAATTCGGCGACGATGCGGCCGCCACTCACGCGGTATGCGCCGATCTCGGTGATGCGGCCGGGCGGCGTGCGCGCGTCGGTCGTCTCCACGTCAACGACGACGAAATCCGTCTCGCCGAGCACGCGCGCTTCCGCGTCGTCGCAGACAAGTTCAAGCATGCGCCCATCAACGAGGCGTATGCGCGGATCGTCCTGCATTAATTCAGCGATGAGGAGCGCGGCCGTGGGTTGATCGACGCGCGGTAGCTCTAAGATGAACTCGGCGATGCGTTCGACTGGGGTACGACCGCCGCACATGCGCAGCAGTTCGATGGTGTCCTGCACCAGCGTCGAGTCGGGGACGAGGTTGCGCGGTAGCAACATCGGGGCGAAATTGTAGCACGATTGAAGGATGGAACGATGCAAGCCACAGAGGTGATCGAAAGATTCAAACGGACGGGCGCGCTGCTCGAAGGGCATTTCGTCTTGACGAGCGGGCTGCATAGCGCGCGTTATCTGCAATGCGCACTCGTGTTGCAACACGCAGCGGAAGCGGAAGCTTTCGGGCGCGCGATTGCAGAACGATTCCGACAAGCGAGCGTCGCCACGGTTGCTGCGCCGGCCATCGGCGGCATCGTCATCGGCTATGAAGTCGCGCGGGCGCTTGGCGCACGCTCGATCTGGACGGAGCGTGAAGCCGGCCGGATGACGCTGCGACGCGGCTTCACTGTGCGACCGGGTGAGACCATGATCGTCGTCGAAGACGTGATCACGACCGGCGGTTCGACGCGCGAAACGATTGACGCACTGCGCGCGGCGGGCGCGCTCGTCGTTGGCGCAGCTTCGATCATTGATCGCTCCGGTGGCCGCGCCGATGTGGGCGTCCCGCGCGTCGCCCTCGCCACGCTCGATGTGCCCGCGCTCGCGCCCGTCGCCTGTCCCTTATGCGCGCAAGGCATTCCCGCGCACAAGCCGGGAAGTAGAAAAACAAAGGATGAGGGATGAAGGATGAAGGATGAATAAGAACAAGTTTCTTTTCATCTCTCATCACTCATCACTCATCCCTCATCCTTCATCCTTATGAATTACCGGCTGACTCTTCAATACGACGGCACTGATTTTTGCGGCTGGCAGGTGCAGGGCGCGGGGCGCACGGTGCAAGGTGAGCTGATGCGCGTGCTGTCGCTGTTAGATGGGCGCGCGGTCGTGGTGCATGGGGCGGGGCGGACGGACGCGGGCGTGCATGCGGAGGCGCAGGTGGCGAGCGTCGAATTGCAACGCGACTTTACGCCAGAAAAATTGCGCGCCGCGATCAACGGCAATCTTGCGCCGGATGCGCGCGTCATTGCCGTTGAAATTATGCCGCCCGCATTTCACGCGCGCTTCTCTGCGCGCGGCAAGACCTATCGCTATCGCCTGTTCAACGCGCCTTTCCTCTCGCCCTTCCTTGCGCGCTACGCGCTGCAAGATGCGCGCCCGTTTGATATAGCGCGGATGCAAACATGCGCGCATCTCTTTGTCGGCGAACATGACTGGACGGCCTTTTCCGCCGCCCAGACGGACGTGCGTACGCGCGTGCGCACAGTTACCAAACTCGACGTGACGGAACATTGGAGCGCGGCGGGGCGCGGGCGCGTGATCGAGCTCACGATCAGCGCCGACGGTTTCTTGCGCTACATGGTGCGCTCGATTATCGGCACGTTGCTCGAAGTCGGGCGCAACGAACGTGATGAAGAGACGATTATCCGTGCGTTAGCCAGCGGCGACCGTGCGTTGGCCGGAGCAACTGCGCCGGCCAAAGGGTTGACCTTGATCGAAGTCCTTTACAATCACGATGACAGTAATGACGCGGGCACTAACTGATACCAAGCGGCAGGAAGAAATAAGGTCCGACTAGCCACGAGACCACACGAACGAGCTTCTCTGTTGTTTCGTGTGGTTTCGTGGACAATCTCTTTCTCTCTTTTGCTTGCAATTCGATCTGAATAGTAAAAACTGTGCCTCGCCTATCTTGCGCGCACCGGATCATCAACTCTGATTTTTTTAACCTGTGGAGCGATGCAAACTGAAGACTACGAATATCTGTACGAACTGGAAGAGCGCTTCTGGTGGTTCGTGGGGATGCGCGCGATCACGGCCGCGCTACTTGATCCGGTCTGCCCACAGGGGCGCGCACGCACGATCCTCGACGCAGGCTGCGGCACGGGCGGCAATCTCACGTGGCTGCGGCGCTATAGCGGCGACGGTCATATCGTCGGCATTGATTTCAGTGCGGACGCGATCAAGTTCTGTCGCTCGCGTGGGCACAAGCAACTGGCCCAAGCGTCCGTGACCGCGCTGCCGTTCGCCGCCAACACGTTCGACCTCGTCACGAGCTTCGACGTGTTGGTGCAGTTATCAGGTGCGAGCGATGAAACGGCAATTGCCGAGATGTGGCGCGTGTTGCGGCCGGGCGGTATCGCCTTCGTCCGCGGCGCGGCTTACGAGTGGATGCGCAGCGGCCACGACGAAGCGTTAGGCAGTGCGCGCCGCTATAGTCTCGGTGCATTGCGCACGCGGTTGGAGCGCGTTGGCTTTCAGGTCTTGCGCGCGACATATGCCAACAGTCTGTTGCTGCCGCTCGCCGCTTTCCGCCGGCTCGCGCTCAAACGCATCGGCTTAGCTGACGAAGGCTCAGACGTGAAGCCGCTTGCGCCGGGGCTGGACTGGCTCGACCGCCTGTTGCGCATGGCGCTGCTCAGCGAAGCGCGTTGGCTACGAAGCTCGCAACGCAATCTGCCCACAGGTCTATCCGCTATCTGCGTGGTGAAAAAAACGTCCGCTCGTTGAATGGTGCTTGGCTGCACGCGCACGGCCGGTGCGGCGGTTTCAATCTCAATGTGCTGCCGCGTTAGCTTGCGGTAGGGCATCGGCATGCGCGTCTATCGGTGAGTCTAAATAGTACGCGCTATGTCGGCGGTAGAATTCGACGGTGCGAGTCAACCCCGTGCGCAAAGGTGTGCGCGGTTTCCAGCCAAGTGCCGTTTCGATCTTTTGGGCGCTCGCATAAAAATTGCCGATGTCGATCAACTGCCGGTCGGGCGGAAATGGCACAGACCGCACCGAGCCGCGCCCGGTTAGCGCGAGCAGTTCATAGGCCAGTTCGGCGAGTGAAACGGGGGGGCTGCCGCCGAGGTTGAAGACTTCGCCCTCTGCTTGTTCGTTTGCACCCGCGAGCAGCAGGGCCTCGACCACATCGTCCACGTAAATCAGATCGCGTCGTTGTCGCCCTTCGCCGTAAAGCTCAATCGCCCCGCCCAACAAAGCTTGCCGGATGAACCAGCCGATGAAACCTTGCCAGTCGTGTTGCAAGGGCTGGCGCGGGCCGTAGGTGTTGGTCAAGCGAAGGCAGACGGCGCGCGTCCCATAGATGCGGTGATAGAGCAGGTGATAATGCTCGGCGGCGAGTTTGTTGATGCCGTTGATGTCGAGCGGCGCGACGCGGTGTTGTTCGTCCACCGGCAGATAGACAGGTTTGCCGTAGACCTGTCGTGTGCTGGTGAAGACGATCTTGACGTGCGGGTTGTAGTTGCGGCAGGCTTCGAGCAGCGTCAACTGCGCGGCACAATTCAATTCCAGATCGCGATGTGGGTGGAGCATAGACTCCATGTGGCTGACTTGGCCCGCGAGGTTGAAGATGACATCCACGCCGCCGACCAGATGATTGAGGACGTAATCGTGACCCATGTCGGCGTGGTAAATCCGGACGCGCTCCGCGATGCCGTCGAGATTAAACAGATTGCCGCCTTGCCCCTGTAAGAGCGCGTCAACGATCACTACCTCCACGTCGCCGATCTCAACCAGCCGGCGCGCCAGATTGCTGCCGATGAAGCCCAGCCCGCCTGTGATCAGGACGGAGCGCCCTTTATATTGATTGAAGTAGTCGGCCATACGTGGAGTCAAGAAGCTATCAAACTGAACGACCAAGTAAGACGAGCCGCAGCCAGAGCGCGGAAAAATCACGCACTGTCCGGGCTAGTCTGCGCGGCGTAAAAAATTGTGACCGCCCGTGCAAGCGCGGATAATGATGCACGGGCGCTTCGACGAAGCGGCACCCGGCTGCGTGTAACTTGCGCACTAGTTCGACGCAGATTGCGCCACTGGTAGAACATAGTTCGACCGATTCGACGGCCCGCCGACGCAGCAGGCGGAAATCACAGTCAACGTCGCGGATCGGCAGGCGAAACAGCAGCCGGGCCAGCCGGTTATAAACCCCGCCCAGCAGTTTGCGGTGTTGCGCGTCTGCGCGTTGTAGCTTAAATCCGTTGACCACGTCAACTTCAGCGGCAAGCAAAGGATAAAGCGCGGTCAGTTCGCGCACGTCATACTGCCCGTCGCCATCGGTGTAAAAGATCAACTCTTTGCGCGCGTGAGCGAAGCCGCTGCGCAGCGCCGCCCCGTAGCCCATGTTTTGTGCGTGATGCACGATGCGCACGCGCGGGTTTGTGCTGGCCAACTCATCGAGCAGCACGGGCGTCGCGTCGGTGCTGCCGTCGTTGACGACGAGCACTTCGTAGTCGGCGGTGATAGCGGGCAGGACGGCGAGCGCAGCGCGCACGAGTGCGCCGATAGTGGCTGCGTCGTTGAACGCAGGGAAGAAGACACTGATGCTGGGGGCAAGTTTCGGCCGGGACATATTGCTCAGCGAAGGGGGGAAACGATATTACGTTGGATGACGTGTGCGCCTGCGAGTTTATAGGCTGAGCCGGTGCGGGTGTCAAACGCATAGGCTGTGATCGTTAACTGCGCCTGATCGGCCGGCAGCCGCGCGCTTGAGAATGTCTTGTGCCAGCGCGTGTCGCCATAGACCCCGCGCCGCGCGAGCGCGGAGACGAAATCGCGTGCCAGCACCACATCGGAGATAGCGAGCACGCGCGGCTCTTGCCCCGCGCGCTCCCATGCGAGCAAGACTGCGTCCGCCGGCTCGCCCCGGTGCGGCAGCATGGCGCGACCAGACGCCACGTATTCGTCAGGGCCGACTTGCGCGAGCTCGTCGAGTGCGCCGTAAACGTCCGGCGCACGCGCGTCCGTAGCGACGATGTCGCGCATGTGGTCGCTCGTCAGCAGGCGTGGGTGGAGGAGATCGAGGCGGTCGAGCGTGTTCGCCCGCAGGCGCAATGTCTCCACATCCGGATAGAGACGCAACAAGCAGTCGTTGTCCGGCGCGACGTTGATGAGCAACAGGCAAGCCTGCGCGTGACGCTCGGTCGCGCGTAGGTCGCTCATCCATTTGATGCCGGCGAGGTAGATGCCCACGTGCAAGACGAGCAGCGCGGCGAGCAAGGCGGAGCGCGAGCGCGCCCATATTTTTGCGCCGTGCTGCGCGCCACCGCGCAGGGCGAGCGGCAGCAGGAAGACGAGCGCGATAGGCAGATAGATCGTGTAGGTCGTATATCGGCGCGCGAGCGACTGTTCGACCCCGAAACCCGCGCGCCCGATGGTGATCAGTCCGGCGGACAAGAGCGAATAAGCGCCAAGTATTAACCAGCAGAGCCACGTGTGGGCGTCGTTAGACTGGCGCAGCGCGAGACGATAACGCAGGCAGACCCACACGAAGAGCGCGAGCAGCAGCGCGCCGGTGATGACGGTCAGCACGATTCTGCCAGCACCGAACGGCCCGCCGAGCAGGCTAAGAAAATAGACCCACGCTCGCGCCGGATACATAAATGAGTGCGCGAGCGGCGGATGGTGGGGCGGCTTCCGGTAGCCATGAAGGTAGAGCGCGCCGCAGCCGCCGAGACCGGCGAGCCAGCCGAGTAGCCACACACGTTTGTGTCGTAACCCGGCCCGCGCTGATACCTGCCAGAGCGCGGCCGGGATGATTAGCCAGCACACGAGTCCATTGGCCGCGGAGAAGGTGCTGACGAACGACAGCACGGCGCAGAGCAGCCACTTCATTTTCGGGCCGAGTCTGTCCGTATAAACGAGCAACAAGCATGTCGTCACGCAAGCGATGGGCATGAAATAGATGAGTTGCTGGCCCTGTAACCAATTCTCAAACTGCACTGGCGAGAAGATGAGCAGGTTCGCAAGGAAGTAGGGCCACCAACGCTGCGTCCGGTTGACGGGCAGCGTCAATTTGCACAGGTGATAGATATTGAATGAGACGAGGCAAGCCAGTAGAAAGCTGACCAACATCGCGTATCTGACATCCCACTTCGTCAACCAAGCCAGCATGACGAAGATGAGATTAGGAAAAAACTGCCGGTACTCGTTCTGTTGCGCGAAGAGATCGGCCATGGTGAGCGGGCCTTGTGCGAACTTCTCAAACAGCTTGGTCAAGTCCCATTCGTCTATGACGGGCATGCCCACGCTGTACTTGAAAATAGCCCAGGCCGTATAGCATGCAGGCGCAAGGGTGAGGAGGCAGCGCAAGATGATCGTATAGTCGGCGCGAGCGGCACGCGGGGCGAGCGGCGCGCTTGTGGCCGCGTCCGCGCCGGACACGCCTTTATACTCAAGCGCGGGCAGGTTAAGCTTCATGACAGATTGGGAGCGCGGATGTTGAAACGACTCAAGCGGTTGAGCCTTGTAATCTTCGCCGGTTTCATGGCGTTTGCCCCGCCCGGCACGCTGATCCTTGCGGGTGCGTTGGGGCTGCGGTTGCTGGGCCGCGTCTGGTTCTTCGGCGGCGTGTTGTGCTGCGCGGTCTTCGTGGCCATCTGGCTGCTAAGGAGAGGCAGGTCGGCACGCGGCGCTGCAAACGAGAAACATTAATCGTCCGTCCATCGTCACCCGGGGCGGCTCAGGTTGTACGTTAAAACGCGAAGGGCTGTCAATCGCTTCATGCGCGGCGCGTAGCATGGTGTGCGGGCGGTGAGCAGTCGTGTTGCATCGGGGCGCGGGCGGCGATTAAGATGCAGCGCGATTTCGTGCGATGAAGCAGCAGCCGATAAAGGGAAAAGAGATGCTCGCGGATTTTGCGGCCGTGGTTGAGGCGGGGACGCGCGACGAGGCGTTGCTTGCGCGCGTCGCGTGGGAGCGGCTGCCGCGCCACGTCGGCATCATCATGGACGGCAACGGCCGTTGGGCGGCGCAACGCGGGCAGCCGCGCGTGGCCGGTCATCGCGCAGGCGTCGCCGCTGTGCGCGCCGCCGTGGATACGGGCGCGCGTTTAGGCTTAGGCGCGCTGACGCTCTATGCCTTCTCGACCGAGAATTGGAAGCGCCCGCGCTTCGAGGTTGATGCGCTGATGCGCATGCTCAAACGTTATCTGCGGCTTGAGTTGGAAGAGATTGATCGGCAGCGCATACGCTTTCAAACTATCGGGCGCACGGCCGAGCTTGAGCGCAGTGTGCAACGCGAGATCGCCCGCGCGGTCGAGCGCACGAGCGCCAACACCGGCATGGTCTTAAGCGTCGCGCTCAACTATGGCGGACGCGCTGAGATCGTTGATGCCTGTCGCGCTGCCGTGCGCCGTTTGCAGCAAGCGGGCCGCGCCGCCGATGAGATCGGCGAAGAGGACATCGCGCGCGAGTTGTACACCGAAGGGTTGCCCGATCTCGATCTGCTCGTGCGCACGAGCGGCGAGATGCGCATCTCAAACTTCCTGCTCTGGCAGGCCGCTTACAGCGAGATATATGTGACGGAGACGCTGTGGCCCGACTTCCGGCGCGTACATTTATTGGAAGCCGTCGTTGAATTTCAAAGCCGCGACCGGCGCTTCGGCGGCTTGCAACTCGTGGCTAACGCCAAATAGTTCGCTGAAAGATTCGCGTCCGACCGTCTCCACATGGCATCTGAACAAAAGGCCCGCATCGTCACGGCGCTGATTGCGCTGCCCGTCCTGATCGCTTCGATCTTAATTCCGCAACTAGCGTTGCTCTTCGTCGTGTTGGCGGCGGCCGCGTTGCTCGTCGGTCTCTACGAGTTCTGGCTGCTGGCCCGCAGACGCGAGTTGCAGCCCGCACAGAACGTGGGTGTGGTCGTGGCGGCTGCTTTACTGGTCGGGTTCTATTTCAATCTGCCGGTGCGCGATCCATTGATGTTGTTCGTCGCGCTCGTGGTGTTGACGATGGCGACGCTGATAACTATGACCTTGCGCGGCGCGCCGTTCGATAAACTTCTTGCCTCGACGGGCGCAACCGTGTTGGGTGTCCTCTACGTAGTCGTGCTGGGCGGGCATCTCGTCGCCCTGCGGGCCGGCTTCACGCACCCGCTCGTGGCGAAGTTGCTCGGCTTCTTCTTTCTCGTGTTGATGGGATCGGACACCGCCGCGTACTACACGGGCCGCGCGTTCGGGCGACACAAACTCGCGCCCGACATCAGTCCCGGTAAAACTTGGGAGGGCGCGGTTGGCGGGATGGCGGCGAGTCTGATTGCGGCGATGGCGGCGCACTTTCTATTCTTCCGTGAGTTGAGTCTGGCGGCCGCGCTGCCGCTCGCGGCGGTGATGAACGTGTTGGGCGTGGTCGGCGATCTGACTGAGAGCGCGCTCAAGCGCGGCGCGGGCGCGAAGGACGCGGCTAAGGTTCTGCCCGGTCACGGCGGGCTGCTCGACCGGCTCGATAGCTTGCTCTTCAACGCGCCCGTCCTCTACTATTTCGCCATCTACTACTTCGGCGAAAGATTCATCCGATGACGCCTCTCCAAACAGCGCCGGCCGCGCAAGACGGCGTGTCGAAGCAGAAACTGATCTTCATCATCATCGGCCTCGTCGCCGGTCTGTGCCTGCTGGTGGCCATTTTCGTCGGCGGCATCATCGGCATCGTCTTCTACTCAATCGGGCACAGTCAGGCGGCCGAGACGGCGAAGACCTTCCTGCGGCAGAACGGGCGTTTGAAACAGGACATCGGCGAGGTGAAAGATTTCGGCGCGTTCGTACAGGGCAATATCAACGCGCAGAACGGCGACGGCAATGCGCTCCTGAGTTTGAAAGTGCTGGGCGCGCGGCAAACCGTGAGCGCGACCGTGCAGCTTGTCTATCGCCACGGGAATAAATGGATCGTCACCGGCGCGGAGTACAGGGATGAGGCCGGCCGCAAAGTGGTATTGCTCAACCCTTATGATCCGGGCGGAAATGCTAATGCGCAGATGGAGCAGGATCGCGTTCCGCCGCCGCACGAGAGCATTCAGCCCGTGAGCGATGATCTCTTCGCGGCGGATGTATTACAGGCTGACGTGCCCGTCCTCGTCGAGTTCATCGTGACCTACAGCGTAGAAGGACGCAAACTCGCGCCGACCTTTGACGCCGTTTGCGCGCAATACACACCGCGCGTTAAGTGTGTGCAAATGAATACTGAAGATGAGCCGAACACTTACCAGCGTTATGACATAGTCGCCATCCCGACGCTGATTCTCTTCAATCACGGGCGCGAGCAGGCGCGGATCGTCGGCGCAACTAACCCCGCCGAACTAGCGCAGTTGCTCGATAAACATTTAGGGAACAAGCATCCCGGCACGAAATGAGCAAACGCGGCATCGCCATCTTAGGCTCGACCGGCTCGATTGGTTGCAATACGCTGCGCGTCGTCGAAGCGTTGGGCGCGCCGTTTGAAATCGTCGCGCTCGCGGCCGGGCGCAACGTCGCCACACTCTGCGTACAGATCGCGCAGCACCGACCGGAGCTCGTCTCGGTCGAGACGGACGAATGTGCGGAAGAGTTGCGCGCGGAGTTGCGTAGCACAGGCACGCCCCTGCCGCGCATCGTGTCTGGCGAGACAGGTCTCGTGGAAGTGGCGACGCATGCACACGCGCCGATTGTCGTCAGCGCGACGGTCGGCGCGGTTGGCTTTGTGCCGACGTTGCGTGCGCTCGAAGCCGGCAAGCGCGTCGCGTTGGCCAATAAAGAGACGCTCGTGATCGCGGGCGAGTTGATGACACGCGCCGCCGAGCGCACGGGCGCGGAGTTGTTGCCGGTTGACTCCGAGCATAACGCGCTGCATCAATGCCTGCGCGGCGAGCAGCGCAGCGAAGTGCGCCGGCTGATCCTGACCGCATCGGGCGGGCCCTTTCGCACACGCACACGTGCTGAGATGATGCACGCATCAGTCGCCGAAGCTATGCGCCATCCGACGTGGACGATGGGCGCGAAGATCACGATTGACTCGGCAACGTTGATGAACAAGGGGCTGGAAGTGATCGAAGCGCACTGGCTCTTCGGATTCGACGCGGACGACATTGACATCGTCGTCCATCCCGAATCGGTCGTGCATTCGTTGATCGAACTGGTGGATGGCTCAATGCTGGCGCAACTCGGTGTGACGGATATGCGCCACGCCATCCAGTACGCGCTCACCTATCCCGAACGCAAACCCACACAGCTTGCCCCACT
>JANMAD010000369.1:0-1538 GCA_031359515.1 Acidobacteriota bacterium
CCAAGACCACGGTGGCGATCATCCGCGCCGACTGGTGTAGCGCCTGTCAGAAACTCGAGCCCAAGATGGCGGAGCTCAGAGAGCAGTACAAGGATCGCATCAACTTCGTCATCCTCGACGTGACGACCGACGAGTCAACCCGCGCGGCAGCAGCGACGGCGCGTAAACATGGACTCGCCAAATTCTTCGCGGCGAACAAGAAGAAGACCTCCACCGTCGTCGTCCTCGATTCCAAGCACAACATCTTGTTCAAGACGGATCACAACGACGACCGCGAAGCCTTCGTGAAAGCCTTCGACAACGCGATTGCCAGAGGCTAAGGACGGACAGATTAATCATAGCCCCAGCCTTGAAATGAACGTGGGAAGATGATGAACAACTTCGCCGCCAACTTACAAGCACATCTCGCCGCCGGGTCGCTGCTCGCGTACCCGGCGGCCTTTCTCGCCGGGCTGCTCATCAGCTTTACGCCGTGCGTCTATCCCGTGATCCCGATCCAACTCGGCTTCATCGGCGGGCAGACGGCGGCGGGCGCAACGAGCAAACGGCGCGGGAGCAGTCGCGGCTTCGTGCTCTCGGTACTGTTCGTCGTGGGGATGGCTTGCGTGTATGCCGCGCTCGGCGCGGCGGCCTCGCTGACGGGCACGCTGTTCGGCATCTGGGCGGCCAGCCCGTGGACGTTCCTGTTCGTCAGTCAGGTCGTGCTCGCACTCGGCCTCTCGATGCTGGACGTGTTTCAGTTGCCGTCGCCGCAGTTGTTGGCCCGCTGGAATCCGCAACGCAAGGGCAACGGCTACCTGTCCGCGCTGCTGATCGGCGCGTCTTCGGGGTTGGTCGTCGGGCCTTGCACCGCGCCCGCGCTCGGCGCTGTTTTGGCCTACGTCGGCACACAGGGGCACGTTGGCTTCGGCGCGTCGCTGCTGTTCGTCTTCGCGCTTGGCATGGGGGCGTTGATGATCGTGCTGGGAACTTTCGGCGGCATCCTGCTGGGGCTGCCGAACTCCGGGGCGTGGATGATCAAGGTCAAAAAGGCGTTCGGTGTCGTGATGATATTGATCGCCGAATACCTGCTCGTCGAAGCCGGGCGGAGATTCGTTTAATCGCGCCGCGTGCAGACACGCGGCGCATGAATTTTGTCATGGTGAAGGAAGAAGGGAAGCGATGAATCGTTGGAAGCTGTGGGCGTTATCCACAATTATTTTGCTCAGTGGCGTTTTGCTGAACGGCTGTTCGGCGGTCGGCGGACGGACGGAGATGGCCTCGGCGATGCCGCCAGCGGTGGTTGAATCGGGCGGCGCAAGTTCCGTAGCGAAAGTCGGCACCGCGGTCGGCGACACCGCGCCTGATTTTCAACTCGTGCAACAGGACGGCGCGCCGGTGTCGCCGCAGGCGTTGCGCGGCCAACCGGCGGTGCTCGTCTTCTGGACGGCGTGGTGCCCGTCGTGCAAGGAAGAAGCCCCGCACATCAACGAACTGGCCGCGAAGTATGAGCCGCAGGGCGTGCGCGTGGTCGGCATCAACATTCAGGACAGCCCGGC
>JANMAD010000508.1:0-6952 GCA_031359515.1 Acidobacteriota bacterium
ACTGACGCCGGCCCCGCGATGAAGATGCCTGCCAAGAAGATGTAGCAATTGGACTGGCAGCGCAAGGCAGACGCGCAAGAGGCTCGCAGGTTAAAAGTAACAGCGAGCCTCTTGCTTTCGGGTCGGCTTGGTAAATGCTTATTGCTGTTCATTGTCCGGCGGCGGCGTTGTTTGCGGCGTGGGTGTCTGCTCGCGCCGTTTCAACTTGGGCGGCTCTTGTTGCTGCGTGTTCGGCTGCTGGTCGCCGCTCGTGCTGCTTGCGTTCGGATCATCCGGCGTGGGTTGGCGGCGCTTCAAGGTCGGCCGCTTCGGCTGGCCATTGTCGTCGGCCAGCGAACCTGTGGTCGAGGCCTTCGCGTTCGACAGGCGCAGCAGACGCGCCTTCACGCGCTGGAACTCGGACGTGCTCAGCACATATTCCTCACGTTCGGGGAAGCGCGCGACGAGCGCCCGCGCCGCTTCCAAGCGATCAACCGACTGCGGGTGCGTCGAGAATGCTTTCGAGAGGAAGCCGGGCTTCTTCTTGTTCTGCGACGCCAGCTTCTCGAACATCGTGGACATCGCGCCCGGATCGTAGCCGGCGGCATACATGTATTGCACGCCCAACCTATCGGCCTCGCTCTCCGCGCCGCGACTGAATTTTAAGAACACTGCGAGCAGACCGAAGCCGGCGAGATTCTGATAGACCATGCCGGCGATGCCGCCCGTGAAGATCGAGCCGACCATCGCCAGCCCTTCGATCCACTGACCTTTGCGCATGTTCTCGACGGCGTGGCGCGCGGCGACGTGCGCGATCTCGTGCGCCATCACGCCCGCCACTTCCGCTTCGTTGTCGGCGGCGAGAATGAGTCCTTTGTTGACGTAGAAGAAACCGCCGGGCAGCGCGAAGGCGTTGACCTCGTCCGAGTCAATCACCTTGATCGTGAAGGGCACTTTCGAGTCCGAGTGCAGCACGATGTTCTGCCCGACGCGGTTGACGTACTCGGTGATCAGCGGGTCGTCCACGAATTTCGCTTCGCGATCAACCTGCGCGGCCAGTTCGCGCCCCAACGATACTTCTTTTTCGAGCGAGCCGCCGCCCGTAAAAATACCGATGCCGTGATTGATGTTGCGCTTGCCGATCATGCTCGGGTCTTCGTCGGTCGAGAGCGGGCGGTGCGAATCGTTGCTGGCAACGGTCGTCGCCTGCTTTTGATTCGTCGGCGCGGTCTTCTTATCCGGCGTGGTCTGGGCGGCGGGCGGCGGCTGTGTCTGCTGTTCCTGGCGCGGTGCGGCGGCAGCGAGCGTGCCGCCGAGCAGACTGAGAACGAGCGCCGTCGCGGTAATGCTGCGGGTGAGTTGACTGAACATTTTGGAATCTCCGAAAACTTTGCGAACGCCTATAGCCGCCGGGGAGAGCAGAGGAGTCTGTCGCGTCTTACTCCCGGTGCGAACCCAAGCCGCCGGGACGAACGACTCAGAATCTTGTTTTTCATGTCAGGGCGCGACCGTCGTCTTACGGGTACGAAGGGCAAATTGTCTGACGCAGGCGCGTAAATCTTTGATGCAGCAAGGCGCGGAAGCGTTTGCGCCGGGTCCGCGGAAAAATCGCCGTGCCGGTTCGGGCGGAGGAGGGTGCTGGTGCATCTTCAGTTCATTTAACTTTGCGTCAGGCAAAATTCATTATAACAGCGCCGGTTGAAAAGTATAGTGATTGCGCGCCCGCGCGCCCGCGTGCTAGAGTCAAAGTGTGGCCCCACCCACCCCGCACCGTGACGGCCCTCACGGCCGCCTGAGCCAATTCCGACACATAGGGCATGAAACGTTCCCAAGATAAGATCAAGGACTACGTCGAGCCGCAGTCCTTCGACGAGCTAAGGGATTTTACGACTGACCCGGCGCGTGTGCTGGCCGCCTATCGTTTCACCGACGCGACCTCTGATCTACTTGCGCGCTGGCTCGATGCGCTCGCCGACTTGCCCCCCGGGCACGGTGCGGCGCTCGCGCTCGCGGGGCTGCGCGGCGTCGGCAAGAGCCATCTGCTCGCCACCTTCAGCGCGCTCGTCGCCGCGCCCGAACTGCGCACACGCGTGACGGACGCGCACGTCGCGGTCAGCGCGAAAAGATTGTCGGGGCGACGCTTCAAGGTCGTGCGCGTCGAGCGCGGCACGCGCCCCACGCTCGGCGAAGAACTGCGCGCCGGCTGCATCGCCGCCTTCGGGCGCGAGGCCGCCGACTGGCACGAAGACCCGCCCGCGCTCCTCGGAGCGGCGCTCGCCCGCGCGGCCGGCGCAACGCTCGTTCTCTTGGTGGACACTGCCTTCGTCCTCCAACAGCGCGTAGAGCGCGATGATGGGCCGGCCTTGAGCCAACTCGCCGTCGCCGCGCAGACGACCGATGCTTTCGTCGCGCTCGCCTTAGATGATGACATCGCCGGCGCGGACGGCATCAACGTCGCGCTCGCGCGCACCTATCAGATCGACTATCTCGAAGCGGAGCATCTCTATCGCGTCGTCGATCTCTATCTGCTGCGCAAACAGGCGCGGGCGCGCACGGCGTTGCACGAAATCTATCTGACGTTGCGGCACACGATCCCTAACTTCAATTGGAGCGAGCCGCGCTTCGCCGCGCTCTATCCCGTCCACCCGTTCGTGGCCGACGTGGCCCCGGCCGTGCGACTCTACGCGCCTGCCTTCGCCTTCCTGCCCTTTGCCGCCACGACCGCCACGCAGGCGCTCAATCGCCCCGCGCTCTCGCTCGTCCTGCTCGACGAAGTGTTTGATCGCGCTGAAGAAGAGTTGCGCCGCGCGCCCGCGCTGCAAGATGCGTTCACGGTGTACGACGAACTGAGCAAGAACGGCGTCGCACAGTTTCCCGCGCTGCAACGTTTGCAGGTGCGGCTCGTCTTGAAGTTGCTCTTCGTCCTCTCGCTCGACGGGCGCGGCGCATCGGCGCGCGATTTGTGCGCCGCGCTCCTCTTCCACGACGAGGCTGCGCCACTGGCCGGGATCCAACGGATCGAGGTCATGCTCGAACGCCTCTCCGCGCTCGCACCCGCCGCCGGCTTGCCCGCGCGGGCTGACGAGAATGAACTGCGTTATCGCTTCCAGATCGGCGCAGCCAATGAGTTCGACGCGGCGCTCGCCGCTGCTGTCGCTCTGCTGCCGGCGGATGATGAAGACACGCTCAAACAATTATTGCGCGGCTGTGCCCGCGCACGGCTTAGCGATTGGCCTTTCAATGAAGATGAGCCGAGCGCGCCGGCCGAACTGCTCATCAACTGGCGCGGCACGGGCCGGCGTGGACGGTGCGTGCAACTGCTAACCGATGCGCCCGTCATTACGCCCCAAGCTGATGCGCCGGATGCGGCCCAGTATGAATGGGAGTTGCGCGTTAACGCAGAGAGACCGGCCAGCGTTGGCGACGACGGCGCACCGACTGGCGATGCGGTGCGCGCCGATGAGCAACCGCTCGCGCTCGTGTGGCAAGCGGCTGCGTTGACCAATGATGACCTGCTCATCCTGCGGCGTCTGCACGCACTACGCACTGACCCGGCGTTGGGCGAGTTCGTCGCACAGGCGCTCGCGGCCCACGCCACATTGACCGTGCAGGCCGAGCGCATCTGGGCGCGTCTGTATCTCGATGAAGGCACGATCACCTGCGATGGCGCGCGGCTCGCATGGCCCGCAGAAGCGCAGTCCGTGCAGACGCTCGCGGCATTGCTCGCGGCATTGCTTGCTGCGCTGCTCGCCGCGCGCTATCCACAGCATCCGCAGTTCGCCGCGCACTTGCATGACGCGGACGCCGTGCGCCTGTGCGAATGCCTGTTCGGCACAGTGCCCGAAGCGCATGCGCAGGAGCAGATCGCACAGTTCGCTCTGCCGCTCGGTCTCGCCGCCCCGCGCGACGACGGTTACACACTCGAATGCGGCACGGCCGCGCTCGCGTCGCCGTGGTGTCAAGCATTGCTCGCGCGCGTCGAAGCGGCCGGCAAGGGGCTTGTGCCGTTGGCCGATGTGCAGCACATTTTGGCGAGCGTGCCGTTTGGTCTCTCACGTGCGGCGCAACAGTTAGTCATCGCCGCGCTTGTCGCGCAACGTCGGCTCGAACTGGTCACGATGGTGGGCGCGCGTCTGGGGCGCGGCGCGATTGCCGGGGCGATTGACTGGGCGGAAGTGCGCGGCATCGCTTGTGCGACCACCGCGCGAGCCGATGCGGCCGAGTTGACACTGTGGGCGCAGCGTCTGACGGGCGCGGACACGCTCGCCTCCATCGCCACGAACGAAGGGCACAACGGCGTGCGGGCCGCGCTCGGCGCGTGGCTCGAAGCATGGCGGATGCATGCGTTGGTCGAGCGTTGTGAGCAACTGCCGGACGCGGGGCTGACGTTGCGCGCGTGGCGGCTGTTGAAGGCTTTGCGGCGCACGTTCTGTGTCGCGGCGGAAGCGGTCGCGGCCGCGCTCGCCGATACGATCTCGCTGGAAGAAGGTTTGCAGCGCGTCGCCGATGCCTTCGGTAATTCGCCGGAACAGTTCGCGCAAGGCGCGGACGAGTACGCTATGCTCGACGCTTACGTCGCGGGCGTCGTGCAACGCGAGCAGCGGCGCGCTTATCTCGCCGGCGCAGAGCCGACCGGTGTCGAAGAGATCGAATGCGTGCGGCGCGAACTGTTGTTGTCGGCCGAAAATACGCACAGCCTGTTCGATGAAGCGAGTTGCGCGCGGTTTGAACGGCTGTGGCAGGAGTTCCACGCGCGTTACACGGAGCATTACGCTGACTTGCACGCGCGCGTGATGGGCACGGGCGACGAACGGCAGACGCTCGCCGCCATGCTGGGCAACGACGCTTGGCGCGAGTTCGAGGCGCTGGCGCAACTGCCCTTCGTCAACCGGCAACCGTGGCAAGAGGCCGACGCGCTCGTCGCGCGCCTGCGCCACGCACATTGCAAACTCGATGTGCATACGCTGCTCGCCGCACAGCCCGCCTGCGCCTGCACGTTTCGCTTAACGCGCGCGGACGACCTGCTCGCCGCCGTCGCACGATTGCACGCCATCAGCGCCCGCGCCCGCGCCGCCGCGCGCCGCACGCTCGCACACTTCCACCAACATCTCGCGCAGACGCTCAACCTCTTAGCGCGCGAAAAATCTTCAGCAACCGCGGCCCGCGCCGAACGTCTCGCCACGGCCTTCAAGCAGGGGCACAGCCCTGACTTGTTGACGCGCGCCGACGTGCGCTTGATCACGCGCGCCTTCGAGATCGTGCCGCCGCCTGAGCCGTTCCGCGTGCCGCCGCCCGATCTCAATCATGGGCACTTGTCGCGCGCCGAACTGCACACGCGCTTGACGAACTGGCTCGCCGACTTGCCGCACAGTCACGCGCTCGTCGAGGTTGCTGTTAAGATGGAAGGCGATGTCGCGTGAACAAAAGTGTGCAGGAAGTAAGTCAGCAAAACAATTTACGCTCGCCATCGTCGGCGCGGGCCGGCTCGGCTCGGCACTTGGATACGCGCTCGCTGATGTCGGTTATCAAGTCAGCGCCGTCGTCGCACGCCGCCAACAGCACGCGCGCCGCGTCGCGCAACTCTTCCCGCACACGCGCCCGCTCGCGCTGGCCGCACGCGATCTCGCCGCGCTGCCACACACCGATCTCTTACTCATCGCAACGCCCGACGATCAGATCGCCGCAACGGCCGCGCGCCTCGCCGGACTTATTAATGAGCAAGGCGATGCGCGCGACAGAGGCGCACGCCGCACGCCGCGCGTCGCGCTGCACACGAGCGGCGCGCTTTCTTCAGAGGTGCTTGCGCCGATGCGCGGCGCAGGCTTCGCCATCGGTGCGCTCCATCCGCTCGTCTCTGTCAGCGACAACGTGACCGGCGCGCAGAACTTGCGCGGCACTTATTATTGCATTGAAGGCGACGCTGCGGCAGTCCGCGCCGCGCGTAAGCTCGTCCGCGCTCTGGCCGGTCACAGTCTCGCCATCAAGCCCGCGGACAAAGCCCTCTATCACGCAGCGGCGGTGCTGGCTTCAGGGCACACCGTCGCACTCTACGATCTCGCGACGGAACTGCTCGCGCGTTGCGGCATCGCATCCACAGACGCGCGTCGCGCGCTCCTGCCGCTCACCGAAAGCACGCTGCGGAATCTGCTCTCCGCCGCCAACGCCGCGCAGTCGCTCACGGGGCCGTTCGCGCGCGGCGATGCTGCCACCGTGCGCAAAAATCTCGCCGCCCTCCGCGCGCTCGATGACAAGTCCGCGCTGCAAATCTATGCGCTGCTCGGTCGCCGCTCATTGCGGCTCGCAAAAATAAAAGGCGCGGCCGCAGATGCGCTCGCGGAGATCGCGACCTTGCTCGCGTCCGTCCCGAAACGCGCCCGCGATTAGTCGCAATGCGTGCCCTTTGCGGCGCACCAACTGCTGCTTGCGCCGATGCGCGGCTTCGCGTTAGAGTGAGGCCAAAGCACTGAATTCCCCGCATAACTTATCGCGAAAGGATTGCACAAGGGCTGCGATGCAACAGATACCGAGCGCCAGTTACACCTCGACGCTGCGCGTGAAGTTGATGAACCGACCGGGCACGCTCGGCGAATTGACCATCGCCATCGGCCGCGCCGGCGGCGACATCGGCGCGATTGACATCGTCAGCGCCGCGCGCGGCTCGATGATCCGCGACATCACGTTCACGGCCGCGTCCAGCGAGCACGTCGAAGAGATCGTCGAAGCCGTGCGCGATGTGGACGGCGTCGAAGTCGTCAACGTCTCCGACCGCACCTTCCTGATGCACCTCGGCGGCAAGATCGAGGTCGTCTCGAAGTCGCCGCTCAAGACGCGCGCAGACCTCTCGATGGCGTACACGCCGGGCGTGGCGCGCGTCTGCGAGGCGATTCACCGCGATCCAGAAAAGGCTTTCACTTTAACCATCAAGAAGAACACGGTGGCGGTCGTCACAGACGGGACAGCCGTGCTGGGCTTG
>JANMAD010000540.1:0-15306 GCA_031359515.1 Acidobacteriota bacterium
GCTGGCTGCCGAGATCAAGAAACTTCAGGACGCGCCGGTCTCGGCCGCCGAACTGGAAAAGGCCAAGAATCAACTCATCACCAACCAACTACGCGAGCGGGAAACGAATAACGGCAAAGCGCAGGCGCTCGGCGACGCGGCTGTACTACTGGGCGATCCCAATCGCGCCAACACGGACATCGCGGGGCTACAAGCCGTGACCCCAGCGGACGTGCAACGCGTGATGAGAAAATATTTCACCGATACGAACCGCGTCGTGCTGAATTACTTGCCCGAGGCAATGCGTGCAGGCAGCACGACGGGCACACAAGGAGGGCAAGCGAAGTGAACAGGGCCAAGAGAACATCGCACCGCGTGCTTCTGTTAATAACGCTGGCACTGATGGCGCAAGCAGCGTTCGCGCAGGGCGAGCAGACTACGCCGCCCGCGCCGGCCGCGCCGCGCTCGCCGCAGATTCCGAAGCCGGTGGAGCAGACGTTGCGCAACGGGCTGCGCGTCATCGTCGTCGAGCGCAAGAACGTGCCGCTCGTGAGTGCCACGCTTTACATCAAGAACGGCGGCGAGGTCGATCCAACGCAACTCGCGGGGCTGGCCGATATGACCGCCTCGTTGCTCACCAAAGGCACGGATAAGCGTAGCGCGCCGGAAATTGCCGAAGCCATCGAAGTCCTCGGCGGCTCGCTCGATTCGGGCGCGGGCTGGGACAGGGCGACCGCGTCCGTCAACGTCATGTCCTCGCGTTTCGCACAGGCATTAGCGATTCTCGCCGAAGTGGTGCGGCGGCCCACTTTCAAAGATGAAGAGATCGAGCGGTTGCGTGCGCAGTCGCTGGACGATCTCACGGTCGCGCTCGGCAGCCCCGGTCAGATCGCGCGCTACGTGACGGCGCGTGTGCTATTCGGCGACTCGCCATATGGTCATCCGCTGACGGGCACGCCTGAATCGCTGGCGCGGATCAAACGCGAAGACATCGTGCGTTTGCATGCGACCTATTATCGGCCCGATAACGCGATGCTCGTCATCGGTGGCGACATCGCGCCCGCAAACGTCTTCCAACTCGCCGAGCGTATGTTTGGCGATTGGCAAAACCCGGCTGCGCCCTTGACCACGCTGAGCGGGCGTGAGGCGCACAACGCAAACGTGAGCACCAAGCCGCGCATCGTCGTGATTGACAAGCCCGATGCGGGGCAAGCGGCCGTCGCCGTCGGGCGCATGGGGCTTAATCGTAGCGACCCGGACTATTATCGCGCCATCGTATCTAACTCAGTGCTGAGCGGTTATTCGGGGCGGCTCAATCAGGAGATACGCATCAAGCGGGGCTTGAGTTATGGCGCTGGCAGCGCGCTCGATCCGCGCCGCGGCGTGGGGCCGTTCGTCGCGTCCGCACAGACGAAGAATCCTTCGGGCGCGCAGGTGGCGGGCTTGCTTATCGGCGAGTTGGGCCGGTTGGCGACGGGTGAGTTGCCGGATGCGGAATTGACCCCGCGCAAGGCTGTGCTGATCGGCAACTTCGGGCGCAGTCTGGAAACTTCCGGCGGCTTGGTCGGGCAGATCGGCTCACTCGCGCTCTACGGTTTGAGTCTGGACGAGATCAACCGCTACATCAACAGTGTGCAAGGCATCACCGCGAGCGACGTGCAACGCTTTGCTGGCACGCGCCTCGCGGCGAAAGAGGCGAGCGTCGTTATTGTAGGGAACGCGAAAGAGTTTCTGCCGGAATTGCAAAAGGTATACCCGAACGTGGAAGTCATCCCCGTCGCCGAGCTTGATCTCAACAGCGCGAGCTTGCGCAAGCCGAAGGGTTAGAGCCATGACAAGCTTTCCACGTTTGCTCAAACTCGGACTGTTCATCTGCCTGTGTTTGATTGCCGCGAACGCGCAGGCACAGATAGATGACAGCAACACGGGCGCGCAGATGAATGCCGCCGATGCCGCGAAGCAGTTGATCGACCGCGATCCACTCGTGCGACAGCATGGAGCGGAAGAGTTGGCGCGGCAAGCGGCGACCGATTGGCGACGGCTGACTGAAGGCTATCGCATGCAGGAGAAGAACGCGCGTGTGCGACTCGCGCTCGATTGGGCGCTCTATCGTATGGGTAAAGCGGATGCGCTCTACGCGGTCGTCCGCGCGCTCGATACTGCGCACGCAGAGCAGGCGGCCGGTTACCTCGCCGGTCTCGAAACCCCGCAACCCCTCTATGCCGTGCTGCCGCGCGTTAATGGCAACACGCAGATCAAACTCCTCGAAGTCTTAGCGCACATCGGCGACAGTGACACGCTCGCGCACATCAAACCATACAACGCTTCCTACGATCCGAAGATCGCCGCCGCCGCACAACGTGCTGAGACCGAGATCACACGTAGACTGGCAGGGCAACCAACTGCTGTGCCCACGCGCCCGCGCCAAGTAGCGAAACCAAAACCCGCGACGCCTTGAACCCGCGCGTTGGGCAGAAACTTACCCACAAAGACACGCAGAGGAATGATGAACGACGAATGATGAACGATGAATGAAAGAGCGTTCTTACTTCAGCGTTCATCATTCCGCATGCATCATTCCCTTTGTGTCCTTCGTGTCTTTGTGGTTAATTCATATCCGATGCACCGAAACCTGCGCTCATTCCTGACGCTGCTCGCGCGTGAGCGCGATCTCATTACAATTGAAGCGGAAGTCGATCCATATCTTGAACTGGCGGAAGTCCACCGGCGTGTGATCGCGCGCGGCGGCCCGGCGCTTTTGTTCAAGCGCGTAAGGGGCAGTCGCTATCCGGTGGTGACGAATCTATTCGGTACGGCGCGGCGGATCGAGTTGGCCTTCGGGCCGAAGCCGGAAGCGTTGGTGCGTGAGGTCGTGCATGTCGCTGAATCGCTATTGCCGCCCAAGCCCCGCGCGCTCTGGCAGCACCGCGCGCTCGCATTTGAAGCTTTGAAACTGGGCACTAAGCGCGTGCGCCGTGCGCCCGTGTTGGATGTGATCGAACGACCGGCGCGGCTTGACGAGTTGCCTGTGCTGACAACGTGGCAGGAGGACGGCGGGCCGTTCTTCACTTTGCCGCTCGTCTATACTGAGCATCCGACGACGCACAAGCATAATCTCGGCATGTATCGCATGCAACGCTTCAATGCGCAGACGACAGGCATGCATTGGCAGATACACAAAGGCGGCGGCTTCCATTACCGCGCGGCGGAAGAATTGAATCAGGTGTTGCCCGTTACCATGTTCTTAGGCGGCCCGCCCGCCCTCATCCTGGCGGCCATCGCGCCATTGCCGGAAGACGTGCCGGAGTTAATGCTTGCCTCTCTGCTGGCGGGCGAGAAACTCGGCACGACACAATATCCGGATGGCAACGGCCACCGGCTCATCGCGGAGGCTGAGTTCGCGCTCGTCGGGCGCGTGCCGCCGCACGCGCGCAGACCCGAAGGCCCCTTCGGCGACCACTACGGCTATTACTCTCTGCAACACGACTATCCCGTCTTTCACGTCGAGGCAGTTTGCCATCGCCGCGATGCGATCTATCCGGCGACGGTGGTGGGCAAGCCGCGCCAGGAAGATTTCTTCATCGGCGACTATCTACAACAACTGCTCGCGCCCCTCTTTCCGCTCGTCATGCCGAGCGTGTGCGATCTGTGGTCTTACGGCGAGACCGGCTTTCATTCGTTAGCCGCCGCCGTCGTGCGTGAACGCTACGCCCGCGAAGCGCTCGTCTCCGGTTTCCGCATCCTCGGCGAAGGGCAACTCTCGCTCACGAAATTCTTGTTGCTCACCGACACGCCGCAAGACCTGCGCGACTTCCGCGCGCTCTTCGAGCACATCCTCGCGCGCGTCCGCTTCGAGATCGATCTGTTCATCTTCGCGAACGTCTCGATGGACACGCTCGACTACACGAGCGGCAAGGTCAACGAAGGCAGCAAGGCGATCATGCTCGGCTTAGGCGATGCGCTGCGCGAACTGCCGCGCGAATTTCGTGGCTCGCTGCCGTCTGCCGTGAAACGTGCTGAAGTCTTCTGTGGCGGCTGTCTTGTCGTCGAAGGATCGTCATACGCGCAAGATGAACAGCAAGCAGCGCGACTGGCAAAGGAAGCGGCATTTGCTGACTGGCCGCTCGTCGTCCTGCACGACGACGCGACGGTCGCGCGCTCGGCGGCTGATTTTCTCTGGGCCACGTGGACGCGCTTCGAGCCTGCGGCCGACATCTATGCCGCCGACACGACCGTCGCGCGGCATCATCTTGCTTATCGCGCACCCATCGTCATTGATGCGCGTATGAAGCCCGGCTATCCCGATGAGTTGATCGTCCGACCAGACATCGCCACGCTGGTTGACGGTCGTTGGCGCGAATATTTCCCGCAAGATTTTTAGCTCACAACGGCAGGCGAAGCGTGAAGCATGCGCCGCCCGCTTGCGCGTTAGTCGCGGTGAGCGTGCCGCCATGCTCGGTGACGACGCGATGTGCCAGCGCCAGCCCGACGCCGTGCCCCTGCGCTTTGGTGGTGAAGAACGGAATGAAGATGCGGCGCAGATCATGCGCGGAGATGCCGGGGCCGCTGTCTTCGATTTCGACCGCAGCATACGCATGGCCCTGCACGTCGCTCACGCGTACGCCGCGCACGCGGACGCGCCGCTCATCCTTTTCACCTTCGATGGCTTCAACGGCATTGCGCAAGAGATTCAAGAGCGTCTGGCGCAGCATGCGCTCGTCCGCGCGCACAACGGGGAACGCGCCGTTGATGTCGAGGGAGACGCGGCGCTCCGCAAAGAGCGGCTGCAACTCGGTGGCGCAGTCGGCGAGCAGTTCTGCAAGTGAGACATTGCTCAGGGTGAGCGGCTGCGGGCGCGCGAAGTTGAGAAAACTCGTGACCAGTGCGGTGAGGCTGCGCACTTCTTGTAAGAGCGCATCGGCGGCGGCACGTCCGCGTTCATCCAGTTCGAGTTTCTGAAAGAGTTGCGCGTAGCCATGCAGTGTGGCGAGCGCATTCTTGAATTCGTGCGCGAGACCGGCGGACATCTCGCCGAGGCTCTCAAGGTTGCGCTTCAGGGCGAGCGCTTCGCGTAGTTGTGCCACCTCCGTAATGTCCGTTAGCAAACAAAGCACGCCGCGTACGCCCGCATGCGGTTGCGGATCAATCGGCGCGACCGTCGTGCCCAAACGCCGGACGCTCGTTGCGCCCGCCGCCGACACCTCTTCCCGGCGATACAACTCGCCCGTTTGCAAACAACGCTCGACCAACTCGGCCAACTCCGGCGCGGCGTGCAGGAGTTGCCGCACCGCTTGACCTTCGGCTGTGCCCGTTACTTCGAGCAGCGCACGCGCGGGCGCGTTGACGACGGTGGCGCGTCCGTCCGCGTCGAAGGCGACGAGGCCCGACGGGACGCTGGCGATGATGCGCTCGCTGAACTGCTCCGCGCTCATGGCCCGCGCGCTGGCCCGCGCGCTCAACAACTCCAACTCGCGTTGCTGGGCGCGTAGCTGCGCCACGACCGCTTGAAAAGTCTCAAGCACGAACCCGGTCTCATCACGCGCGCCGGCGGGGCGGGCCGTAATGGGCGCGCGTTCCGCCTCGCCCACGAGTTGCCGGTAAGGCCGCAGCAGCCAGCGCGGGAGCAACAGTACACTTGGCACACTGACGACGAGGGTGATGATGAAGACCGTGAAGAGGATGGGCGCACGCGCCGCGCGTGTCTGCGGCGTCAGCGCCACGAGCGTCAACGTGAACAGGTTCGCCAGCAGCAGCAAGCCGACCACCAACGCCAATGCCAACTGCACACGATTCTCGTAACGGGACATAATCAGAGGTCAGCGGTTAGAGATCAGAAAAGTTCAAAGTTCGGTAGAGAGCAAAATGTAAGACGTTTGCCTCCCGCCGCGGAGCGGCGAACTGATTTTAGCCCGGCGTTTCAACGCCGGGCACGAGTGGCGTGCGCATGCCTGCATCGCGTTGGCGACGCTTGATTCAACTGTCGCTAACGCGACACGGGGACGGCCGGCGCTCTGCCCGCCCGTGCGTTGAAACGCACGGCTAAACTCACACGCTGCTCCGCAGCGGAGGGTGACCGCAGCCTTGCATTTTGCTCGCCATCCAAAATTCAAAGTCCAAAATTTGTTTTAGAGTCATGCTTACTGATCTCTAACCTCTGATTTCTGACCTCTCAAAGTACGAAGCGGCCGACGTACCAGTTGATGATCTCGTGACCGGCGAGCAGGCTGACGAGCGCGCCGATGCCGAGGAAGATGCCGAAGGGCAATTGCATCTGCATGTCGCGCTCGCGCCGCCAGAGCATCACCGCGACGCCGACGATTGAGCCGGCGAGGACGGCGATAAAGATCGTGAGCAGCGTGCGCGGCCAGCCTAAGAGCGCGCCGACCATAAACATCATCTTCACGTCGCCCAAGCCCATCGCCTCCACCCCGCGCAAGCGTTCCCACAGCCAACCCATCAGCCAGAGCGAGCCGCCGCCGAGCGCCGCCCCGAACAGCGCGCCAAATAGTGAGACCACCCACACCGGCCACCCGGCCATCAATCCGTCCGTCAGGAAATTTAAGCCGTAGAGGTTCGGCACGAGCGCGCGACAGACCAACGCGATGGCCAGACAAGGCAGCGTGATCACGTCCGGCAGGATCATGTGCTCGGCGTCAATGAAGACGAGGGCCACGAGCGCGGCGACGAAGATGAGATCGAACGGCAGCGCAGGCGCAAGCCCGTCATGTAAAAAGGTCAGCGCGAACAATATGCCGGTCAAAGCTTCGACGGCCGGATAGCGCGCGGAGATCGGCGTGCGGCAATTGCGACAGCGACCGCGCAGCACGAGATAGCTGATGATGGGAATGTTGTCGTAAGGCCGTATGGCCGTATCGCATTGCGGGCAGCGCGAGTTGGGGAAGACGATTGACTCTTCGCGTGGGACACGGTGGATGACGACATTGAGGAAGCTGCCGATCACGCAGCCGAGCGCGGCGACGGCGATGAGCAAGAGCGGGAAGGGCAGCAACTGCGAGACGGCAGCGTCGGGTTGAAAGATGAGCGAAAGGATCATGCTGTCGGTGTTGGTCGAATGCGCGCACAGGGCGCGAAGTGTCTGCTTGACGCGCATACGCGCGCACAAGCATATTAAGACTTTGCGATGATTTGCGAAAGACCGAAACGAACAAGCCACCGGGAGGGGCGCGCATGAATCCGCGCAAGCCTGTCTGGTTGACGCTCGCATTAGGCGCGATAGCCATCGCCGCCTTAACCTCCTTTCCCTACTCACTGACGCTCGCCAAGCGCGCCGGAGCACGTGTCGCCGACACGGCCGTTAACGCGCTCGCAACCGCGCCCGATCCCGCATTTGAGGCGGCGATCAGCAAGCCGCCTGAGCCGCAGTTCGACGTGGCGACGTGGTACGGGGCGCGCGGCGAAGAACCGGAACGGCATGGCGTCCTAATCGAGCGCTACGACGGCGGGCGCGTATTCGCCGCACACAATGCCGACACGACTTTCAATCCCGCATCGCTCGTCAAACTTGCCACCACGCTCGTGGCCTTAAAACAATTGGGTAAAGACTATCGCTTCGAGACGCGCGTCTATCTCGCCGGGCAGATCGATCAGAAGAAGACGCTGCACGGCGATCTCTACTTGGCCGGCGATGATCCGAGCTTCGGCGATATGTCTGCGGTGCGGCTGGCGCGTGAATTGAAAGCGCGCGGCATCGAGCGCGTGCAGGGGCAGCTAATAGTCACGCCGCGTTTTTCCTTCAACGTAAGTGAGAAGCCGGAGGACTCCGCGAAGTACGTGGCGCAGGCGATGCAACTGAAGCCGACCGGCACGGGCGTCGCAGAACAACCGGCGGGCACACAGCTTTTCGTGCTGCGCTCGTATCCGCTGCGCGACATACTGCTCTACATGAACGCGCATTCGGTCAACTTCATCGCGCACCGCCTCGGCGATCTGTTGGGCGGTGCTGACGGCGTCGCGCGTGCGACCAGTGCGCAACTCAATCTGCCGATAGAGCAGATACAGCTAGAGACAACATCCGGTCTTTACAATAACCGCATGAGTCCGCGCGGCCTCGTCGCGGTCGTCCATGCGTTGATTGATGAAGCGCGGCGGCAGGGGTTGCAGCCGGAAGATATTTTGCCGGTGGCGAGTTGCGACTCAGGCACGCTGCGCCGTCGCATGGAGGGGACAGGTTTCGAGGGCGCGGTCGTGGGCAAGACCGGCACGCTCACGAAACAGGACGGCGGCATGTCGAATCTCGGCGGTCTCGTCTATACGAAAGACGAAGGCATCGTCCTCTTCGTCATTCTCGCGCAAGGGCAGCGCATCTGGGACAACAAGCAGATGGCCGATCAACTGCTCGCTGAAGTCCTCCACGAACACCCTGCTGCCTGCGTCTTTCAACCGAATGACGAACGACGGCAACTGTTGCCGCAGGGCGACCTGCAAATCGGTGAATGAGCCAACGGTGCAAGGTCGAATCCGAGAGTAAAGATTTAGAAGTTACGCAGTTGAAAAATGCGGAAGCCCGCACGCAGTAAGGGCGCACCGGGCGCAACCACACACTTACTTCGTGTGTGGTTCAGCAACTGCGTAGCTCCTAAGATCAAAAGGTGATGCCGGCTGATACGTTACGCATAACACGTATCAGCCGGCATTAAATCTATGCAATCGAAGCTGCGCGCTTTAAGGCAGCGTCGGTGTCTCGACGATGACGTTGTTGGCGCGCAGGGTCGTGGACGTGGCGCGTTGCAGATCGGCGAGCGCTTTGTTGTAGTCGGTCTCGGCGCGCAGTTCTTGATTGCGCGCGTTGACGAGCGCGTTCTCGCGTTGGAACAACAAGAACGTGGTTGAGCGGCCGACTTGATAGAGGCGGCGCTCGCCCGCTAATTGCAGTTCCGCGTTCTGGCGCGCTTCCCGTGCGGCCAGCACACGCTGCCGCGCCGTCTCGACCGATTGCGCCGCGTTGCGCACCTCGACTTCGATGCCTTGCTCTTGCGAGCGCATCTGCGCCGCGAGTTGATCGCGCTGGATGCGCACGCCCGCGAGATTGGCCTCGGCAGTGCGATTGTGAATGGGCAACTGGATCGTCGCGCCGACGACGATATTGCGCGTCTTGAAGTTGAACAGGTTCTGGAGCGTCTGCCCGTAGCCGCCGACCACATTGTTGGACACACCGGAGCCTTGCACCGTGACGTTGGGCGGCGTAACGGCCGTTAGCCCTACGCGCGGGAGAATGATATTGATCTGTGACAACAAGAAAGCACTCGCATTGGTGTTTGGGTCGCCACCGATCAGCGGCACTAACCCGCCGGTGCTGGTCGAACCGACCGCCGGTGTACCGGCCAAACCGGTCGTCGAGATCGAGCCGGTCAGATCAATACGCGGCTTGGTCTGGTTCTGATAGAAAGCGATGTCTATGTCGTTGATCTCTGCCTGTAGCTTTTGCCGGCGCAACTCGGGCCGGCTCGTGCGCGCCTCCGTCAGTGCGGCAGCCAGATCAACCGGCGAATTGTCGAACGAGGGCCGGTCAGTCGGGACAATCGCCGCTGTCCATTCAGGAGCGAGTGGGTCTTTTAAGATCAACGCCTTGAGCGTGTTCTCCGCGATGGAAACGAGTTGTGACGAGCTAAGCAGCGCAGAGATGCGATTCGATAACTCGGTCTGCACTTCGGCGCGCTCAAGCGGCGCGGACGCGCCGGCGGCGACGCTGGCCTCTGTGCGACCGAAGTTCTGCTGCGCTAATTTCACGTTTGCGACTTGATTCTCTTCATCGCGGAGCGCGAACGTCAAATCCCAATAAGCGCGCTGCACTTGTTGGATCACGTCAATCGTGCGGCGACGAAAATCCGCGTCCGATTGCTCAAGCCGCTTGCGCTGGATGCGTATCTGCCGGCGATTGATATCAATCTTGCGATTACGGAAGAGCGGCTGGGTAAACTGCACACCCTGATTCGAGGAGTAGAACGGATTGAGCGTCGTGAAACGCGAGTTGGTCGTCTCACGAGTATTGTTGAAGAAGTAAGAGTAGTGGCCACCGCCCTTAACGAACTGCTTGGTGATCGAGAAGTCGCTGTTGATGTCCGTCGTGGTCACGGTCGAGCCTTGGCTCGACCCGGCCAGCGTGCTCGATACTGGGCGCACTGAATTATTGATCTGCGGGTCGAACTGAAAAACCGGATCGTAGACGCCTTCGAGTGAGAGCAGTTGCGTCTCGGCAAATTTCACATCGCCGCGCGCGATCTCGATGTCATTATTGTTCTCCAGCGCACGCCGGATCGCTTCATTGAGCGTCAAGGGCAGCGTGTTGTCGCTGTGTACGCCGAGACGTGTGAGCGAGGGCAAGGGCGGCACGGGCCGCGGCTGCGTGTCCGTCAAAATAGATGGCGACTGTTCCTGCCCTTCCGGCAGCGTCGTTGGACTTTGCGACGTGATTGGTGGCACGCCGGTCACAGGCGCGGGCGTTGTGGTGCCGGGGACGGGCGTCTGCGTCGCGGGCGGAAACGTCGTGCCCGGCGGTGTCTGCGGCGACACTTGCTGCGTCGAAGGTGGTCGTGTCGGATCGGTGCTGGGCCGTGCCTGCTCCGGGATCGGCTGTTGCTGCTGCGTGCCGGGCGGGCGCGTGGCGTCCTGCTGCGCCGGATTGAGCGGCGTAGGCGCGGGCGTCTGAGCCAATGTGACAGCGCACAGGGTCAGCCAGACGGTTGCGGTCTGCAAAGATGTGCGCAGGCGATAACTCAACATCAAACCGTAAACTCCTCAGGGAAATTTTGGATGAACAACCAGCGAGTCGGCCGCGATAGTGTTGCTAAATGCCGGAAGCCGCAAGTCTGTTCCTACTACGACACGCTTTCGTGCTGAGTTTCAAAATAAGCAAAAGAGAGACCAGATAAGTTGTTTGGTTTGTAGGCGAAAAAGCACAGCTTCAGTGCGGATAGGATGACGGCGTGTGGCGAAAGCGCGAAACAGTGATCCCGGAACTGAGACGTGAAAAAGAGCACGCTATACGTGCGAACTTCCAGCTTATTGCGCTGTGCGGCGGGCGCGTTTCCTTGACAGTGGCCGCACGCGCCGATTATCTTGCCGATCTTCGGTTGCACTTAAATTTCTGCGCAAGGAAGCCGGGTTAAGGCACGCGCCTGTGTGTGCGCACTTGTTCTGCTCCCGGATGAGACTGGCAGCACGTTGGCGAGGAGGCTGGTTTTAATATGGCAGTGAAAGTCGGCATCAACGGTTTCGGGCGCATCGGGCGCAATATTTTGCGCACCAGTTTGGGCGACGCTGACATTGAGTTCGTCGCCGTCAACGACATCACGGATACGAAGACGCTGGCGCATCTCCTGAAGTACGATTCTATACTGGGCAATCTCAGCCACGACATTACAGCGAGCGAGAACGGCATCCGGATAGATGATAAAGAATTGCGCGTCTTCTCGGAGAAAGACCCGGCGGTCATTGATTGGACATCGGTCGGCGCGGAGATCGTGATCGAGTCAACCGGACGTTTTACTAATGCAGCGGACGCGCGCAAGCACCTGCGCGGCTCGGTCAAGAAGGTGATCATCAGCGCGCCCGCGAAGAACGAGGACATCACGATTGTGCTAGGCGTCAACGAGAACAGTTACGACCCGGCCGCGCATCAGATCATCTCGAACGCTTCCTGCACGACCAATTGTCTCGCGCCCGTCGCCAAAGTCATACACGAGAATTTTCAGATCAAGTCGGCGCAGATGACGACCATCCACTCGTACACGAACGATCAGCAGTTGCTCGATCTGCCGCACAGCGATCTGCGTCGCGCACGCGCCGCCGCGCTCTCGATGATCCCGACCTCGACCGGCGCGGCCAAGGCCGTCGCGCTCGTGCTGCCCGAATTGAAAGGCAAGTTCGACGGCATCTCCGTGCGCGTGCCGACGCCGAACGTCTCGCTCGTGGATGTCGTGATGGTGGTTGAGCGGGAGACAACGACTGAAGCGGTGAACACGGCGTTGAAGAACGCGGCGAACGAAGAACTACGCGGCATCCTCGCATTCTCCGAAGAGCCGCTTGTCTCCGTTGACTTCCGCAAGAACGATAACTCGTCCATCGTGGACGCCGATTATACGAAGGTCATCGGGGGCAACCTCGTGAAAGTGTTGTCATGGTATGACAACGAATGGGGCTACTCTTGCCGCGTCCGCGACCTCGTTAAATTCATCGCGCAGAAGGGACTGTGAAAAAGCAGTGACGAGTGACAAGTGACGAGTGACAAGCAAACACTTGTCTTTAACTCGTCACTTGTCACTCGTCACTCGGCGCTGTCTTATGAAGCTTTCGATCAAAGACCTCGACATACAAGGCAAGCGCGTCTTCGTGCGCGTGGACTTCAACGTGCCGCTCAAGGATGGCAAGGTGACGGACGATACGCGCATCAGCGCGGCGTTGCCCACGATCCAGTATGCCATTGAGCAGGGCGCACGCGTGATTCTCGCATCGCATTTGGGGCGACCGAAGGGCGAGCGCATCAAGAAATACAGTCTGCGCCCGGTCGCGGAGCATTTAGCGACTTTGCTCGGTAAGCCCGTCGCATTCGCCACGGACTGCACCGGTGAAGAGGCGCGAGCAAAGGTCAGCGCGCTGCAAGCCGGCGAAGTGTTGTTGCTGGAAAATCTGCGTTTTCATCCCGAAGAAGAAAAGAATGATGAAGGGTTTGCGCGCGAGTTAGCTTCTTTGTGCGATGTGTATGTGAACGACGCCTTCGGTGCGGCGCATCGCGCACATGCTTCGACCGTTGGGATAACGAAGTTCGTCGCGCATGCGGCCGCCGGGCTGTTGATGCAGAAGGAACTCGATTATCTGGGCCGCGTGATCAACAACCCGGCGCATCCCTTCGTCGCCATCTTAGGCGGCGCGAAAGTGTCGGACAAGATCGCGGTGATTGATGCGCTCATCACGCGGCACGTGGACAAACTGCTCATCGGCGGCGCGATGGCTTACACGTTTTTCAAAGCGCAGGGCTTCACCATCGGCAAGTCGCTCGTCGAGGACGACAAACTGGCAATGGCGCGCGAGATCATGCAGCGGGCCGAAAGCGCAGGCGTCGAGTTGTTGCTGCCGACCGATCACGTCGTCGTTGACAGTTACGACCCGCTCAAGAGTAAGAAGACGATCCCCATCGAATTCACCAACGCCGGGCACGTCGGCGTGGACATCGGCGTCGAGACCGTCGCACATTTTTCGCGCGCGTTGCAGGACGCGCAGACCGTCATCTGGAACGGCCCGATGGGCATCTTCGAGGAGAAGGAACTTGGCTTCGACGAAGGCACGGTCGGTGTCGCCCGCGCCGTCGCCGCAGCGGCCGATCATGGCGCGACCGTCATCGTTGGCGGCGGCGACTCCGTTGCCGCCGTCACACAAGCCGGCGTCGCCGAACGCATTACGCACATCTCCACCGGCGGTGGCGCGACACTCGAATTCTTAGCGGGTGACGAATTGCCCGGCGTCAGCGCACTGAACGAACAATGAGAGGTCAGAGGTCAGAGGTTAGAAAAAGACCTGGAAACTGACCTTTGACCTCTGATCTCTACTTTTATGCGCAAACCGATCATTGCCGGTAACTGGAAGATGTATAAGCTGGTCGCTGAATCCGTCGCGACTGCGCTGTCGTTGCGCCCGCTCGTGGCGAATGCGAATCACTGCGAGATAATCATCGCGCCGCCATACACTGCGCTGAAGGTGGTGGCGGACAGGCTCGAAGGGTCGAATATCAAGGTCGCCGGACAGAATTGTGCGGTCGAGGCGAAGCACGGCGCGCACACGGGCGAGATCGCCGCCGACATGCTGCGCGACGTTGGCTGCACGCACGTCATTGTCGGCCATTCCGAGCGGCGACACCTGTATGCGGAGACCGATTCGATGGTGAATCGCAAGACGCAGGCGGCGTTGGCGGCCGGTCTTACCGTCATTCTGTGCGTGGGCGAGACGTTGACGCAACGCGAAGCGGGCAAAGCAGAGTCGGTCGTGCGCGGGCAGTTAGAGGGCGGATTGCGCGGTTTGACATCATCCGACCTCGCCCGTATCATCGTCGCGTACGAACCCGTCTGGGCCATCGGCACCGGGCAAACTGCGACGCCGGAACAAGCGCAGGAAATGCATGCGTTTCTCCGGCGCGTTTTCGCGGAGAGGCACACAGAGGACGCGGCCGACGCTTTACGCATCCTCTATGGCGGCTCGGTCAAACCGGATAACGTCACAGGGCTGATGGCGCAGACAGATTTGGACGGCGCGCTCGTCGGCGGCGCAAGTCTCGACGCTGAGACGTTCGCGCAGATCGTGAATTTCAATCTCTAAAGTTTAAGTTCGAGGACGGAAATCTTGCTGGTCTATTCATTATACGGATTGTTCATCCTATCGTGCCTTGTGCTCGTCATCGCCGTGTTGTTGCAACCGGGCAAAGCGGATGCGGGCGCGCTCTTCACCAGTTCAGTGTCCAGCACCGCCTTCGGCCCGCGCGGCACACAGACCTTGCTCGCCAAGATCACCATCATTGCGGCGGCGCTGTTCATGCTAACCGCGTTGATGCTCTCGTTGCCGGCGCTGACCGGCTCGCGCTCCGTGCTGCAATCAACTGAAGCCGAGGCCACGCCGACGCCCGCGCCGGTCGTGACGCCGCTGCCGCAGGCAACCAGCGCGCCCGTGGTTGTGCCGGAGACAAACGCGAATAATGCGAACGCGAGCAACGCAAACGCGAACAAGACCGCGCCGAAAAACACAAATAAGAAGTAGGTAGCCTTTGAAAAGCCTTTATGGGGATGTGGCGGAATTGGTAGCCGCGCACGTTTGTTCCTGAGATTCTTCTCTTAATCTGAGTGGTGTATGTCCAATTGCAAATACACCTACGAGATACTGCATCCGATTGTTGAGACCTCGCTTTCTTATGCTGAAGTGCTGCGGCGGCTAGGCTTGAAGCAAACGGGCGGATCGCAATCTAACATCAAACGATTAGTGCAAAAGTTCGGCATTAGCACTGACCATTTTCTCGGTCAAGCAAGGAATAACGGCGACGCGCATCGTGGCGGCCCGAACAAAGTAACGGCGGCGGCAATACTGGTGCTGGGCGACTCGCTCGCGCATCATGAAAAAGCCTTTAAGCTGCGCCGCGCAATGATTGAGATTGGGATTCCATATTACTGCGCGCTTTGTGGGTTAGCGGATATGTGGAACGGTCGGGCGTTAATGCTGACGGTTGATCACATCAATGGTCATCGCTATGATAACCGTAGAGAAAATCTCAGATTTCTCTGCCCGAACTGTCATAGTCAAACGCCGACATTCGGCAACAGTTTGGGCTTG
>JANMAD010000591.1:0-4651 GCA_031359515.1 Acidobacteriota bacterium
CTGGCCGCGCAAGACAAATCATCCGAGGCTCTTGCGCTCGGCGTCCGTCTGTTTCTTTCAAAGCCCTTCACAGCGGAGAAACTGCTAAGCGCACTCGCCGGCATTCTGAGCAACGCGTAGACTACTCGCCCGCCCGGGCGGAAAATATGCGGGCGTGCCGCAACTCAAAATTACGCAGTCCCGCGTCCGCTTGTGGGGTGGATTACGCAGTCCACGCCATCCTTCCTGCATATCATCACGCTTCTCGCCCGGCATAACACTTGCTCTCCAAGACCGACGACTCTACTGGACGCAGTTGCATCCAAAGCGCTCTTTAAATCCTGCCACTGAATGGGTCCTAGCTCATCGCACCCCGCCGCAGGTGTCGCCCGACGGCGCGCACTACGCGCGGTTTCACGGCAACCTACCAAGCGTTCGACCAGAGAGTAGAGGAGCGATTGGGCGGGCCGCATTCGCTGGTAGCAAGAGCCATAGAAAGGTAAAGCATCATGCATACAAGCAGAAATCTAATGCTGGCGACCGCCCTTGTCCTGCTCACCGGCCTTTGCGCGGGCGCGACGGCGCAGCAACTTAAAACCGAGACGAACCCGCCGACCCCAAACTTCATCGGCAACACCATCACGCTGAAACTGAGCGCCATCGAGGTCGCGGAAGGCGCACGCGGTTTTGACTACAATGTGACGGCGACCGCCCTACGCCCAGAGCCGCTCTTCCGCGAAATCTTGTTCGGCTACAGCTTTTTGGGCCGGACTTCGGGCGATCTGCCCGGCTCGCTCAGCTTGTCCATGAACTGCACGCCCGCCGCTTTCACGCCGGGCGGCACTAACGAGATGGCGGGCGGCATGTGGACGTTACCGGTTTACAGTAATCACGACGGGTCGCTCGATTCTTATGACGGCGCGCTCTATGGCAGCGTGGCCGGCGGCACGATCAAGTGGGACAAGACGGGCACAGTCGGCGAGTTCGACATGAGCCTCCAGATCACCGGCGGCACAAAGGACTTTGCCGGTCTGAGTGGTAAGGCGACGATACAGGGCACGGTGTACGAGAGCGAGAAAGGGACGACGCTCTCAGGCGTGATGACGTTCTACTTCTAACGTTAGTGCACAACTTTCGCTGCACAGACGGTCCACCGGCGCAGGGCGCGCGATGCTTACGTGTCGCGCGCCCTGCGTTTATTATTCCGCGCGAATGTGGGGGAATTGTCCGCGGCAGCCGCGCAAAAAACCGCAGGTAGCCGCCCCTCGCCCCGCCTCGGAGAATAGAAAATCCCGCACCCAACACCGGCACGGGTTGTGCAGTCTAGGATGATGTGAAGTACAGGCGGGCGCGACGGCGTGTCGCCATGCGCGCCCACAGCCAGCGCCGCAATAGGAGGCAGAAACGATGAAGATTCTCTTAGCAGTTGACGGCTCGGCGTGCAGCGATGCGGCCGTCTCCGAAGTCGCGCGCCGACCGTGGCCGGCGGACACACAGGTACGCATCATCTCGATGGTTGAGCCGGCCACGCCGCTCGTGGCCGAGTCATACGCAGGTGTGGCCGGCTACTTCGAGGAGGGCGAGCGGATTAAGCAGCGACAGGCAGTTGAGGCGGTCGGGCACGCCACCGAGACGTTGCGCCCCCACCGTAAGTTCACTGATTTCGGCCCGGCACAGACATTGCCCTAGTGACTTGTAAGGAGGCTGCCGGCACGGTGCGGCAGAGACATATAAATGCTCAAGATGAAACAAATCCTATGCCCCGTTGATCATTCGCCGGATTCCGCCGAGGCGCTGCGCTACGCTTTGACGCTGGCACGCGCTTACAGTGCCAAGTTGTTGATCTGCCACTGCGTCGAAAACCATGTGCCGCAGCCGGGGCGGGCAGCTAGGCTCGACAACAAATATATCCTTGCGGAGTTCGCGGAGATGCTTGCCGAACACATGGGCAGCGGTCACTTCGCCCGCGTTGACTGGGAAGGCATTGTCGTTGAAAGCAACCATCCCGCGAGCGCAATTACGCGCGAGGCGGCTGAGCGCGGCGTCGATCTGATCGTCATGCGCTCGCGCCGGCGGCCACACGCCGCTGCGCTGCTCGGCTCGACCGCCGAAGCGGTCTGTCGCACCGCACCCTGCCCCGTGTTCGTCACACATCCGCGTGAGCGGGAATGGGTCGGCCAGACCATGGAGGAGATCAAACTCCGGCGCATTCTCGTGGCCTACGATTTCTCCGACGATGCGGAGCTGGCGCTGCGCTACGGTCTCTCGCTGGCGCAGGAGTATCAAGCGGAGTTGCACCTCTTGCACGTGCTGCAAAAGCCCACAGACGACAGCCCCGAAATCGCTTTGCCGGCCGCGAGCGCGGAAGGCATTTACCTGCACGCCGCGCGCCGCCTGCAAAAAGCCGTGCCCGCTGAGGCCTACCTATGGTGCAAGGTCGTCCACTCGGTGCGCTGGGGCAAGCCATACCGTGAGGCTCTCGCTTACGCGGCGGAGCATGAGATTGACCTGATCTGCATGGGCGCGAAGGGTGCGGGCTTCGGCATGAGCGCGCTCTTCGGCTCGAATGTTGACCGCGTGCTGCGGCAAGCCCCTTGTCCCGTGCTCGTTGCGCGCCCGCTCAAGCCGGCCCTCGCAGCCACACAGGCGCAAACCGCAGCCTCACTGCACAGGACTGAGACAAGACAGAGAGAAGCCGCTCTATCTCCAAGCCAGTGACGAGATCGTTTGCCAGGGATGACGAAACACGCGGCTGAGTTTGCGCAGGAGGTGGGTCAGTAAGCGGGCGGGTTCTGTCGCACTACTACAACCCGCCCGCTACCGCTGGCGGCACTGACTTTCACTTAATCCGCTGAGCGCGCCCATACCTTGCCGGAGTGGCAATCAACGCACTTGAATTGTGAGATGTCGCCCAGGTTGACGGGGTGCTGGAACGGCCTGTTGGCGTGGTGACAGGTGTCGCAGCTTAAGTTCGCCAACTCGCCCAGCGCGACCGGGTGGCGGAACGAGCCGTCGAAGGCGGCTTTGTTTGCGGCTGTCTGATCAAGCACCGTGTGGCAGGTGTTGCAGTCGCTGTTGATGACCTTGCCTGTATTGCTTACATGCTCGCCGTCGTGGCAGCGGAAGCAGCCGGAAGAATATAAGTGACCGATGTTATTCGGGTGTGTCTGCCAGTCGGTTTTCATTTCCGGGAAGAAGTAGGTCTGGTAGATGCGTTGTACTTCGCTAACAGCCCCTTTGACGGCCGCTCCCTTCTGTGCGTACAGATCGCCGTAGCTGATGCGATAAAACTGTTCGAGACCGTTGGCAATCGAGCGCAACGCTTCATCGTTGGTGGCATACGGCTGACTCAGCACGGCCACCGCTTGCCGCTTGAGGAAGGGAAGCGATGTGTCCAGCCTGCCGGCCGCGAGCGCGTCATCAACGGCCGTGTCGGGCGGTTCGTAGATGTGGGCCGGGCGGTTGTGACAATCAGTACAGTCCATCCGCCGCTTTGATGCTTGCGCGAGCTGTGCGGGCGCGAGCGGTCTGTTCTTATCAACATACTCGGTGACGTTGCCCTGCCTATCCTTGACCCGAATCCACGGAATGACCTGTCGCTGTCTGTCAGTCGCAACGAAGGTGATTTCATTCGCCAGATTCATGTGCCAGTGGATGCCGGTGACCGGCCCCGCCGTGGGACTGCCGCCGCCGACGTGTACGAGCATGCGTGTCTGCCGCAGCGTGTTCTGCTCGTCGTAAGCATAACGATTAAACACTTTCAGTTGGTCGCCGTAGAACTTGTCGGGCCAGTGGCACTGCGCGCACGTGTCATTGGCGGGACGCATGTTATGCACAGGCGTCGTGATGGGGCGCGGATACTTATTAAATATTACTTTGTAGAGTTGGCGCACGCCGGAAAATTTCGAGCGGACATACCACTCTGCACCCCCGCCGACGTGGCAATCGACGCAACGTAGACGCGCGTGCGGCGAAGCCTTGAAGGCCACGAACTCCGGCTTCATGACGGTGTGGCAAGTCTGGCCGCAGAAAGCGACCGACTCGCTATGTTCGTAGGCCCGGTAGCTGCCGAACGCGCTCATAGAGATGAAGAAAAAGCTGAGCGTGAGGAAGACGAAGAAGGCGCGACGGCGGCGCGGGTCATTGAAGTCCAGCACCGGGTAAGGCATTACCTGCGCAGGCACAACCTTCCGCCGCCGCCGGCGCTCTAACAACATACCGCCGAGAATGACGAGCAGACCGAAGAATAAGATGGCCGGCAGGATGACGTAGGTGAGTATCCCTAAGTAAGGATTATCGGTCGAGCCGGTGAACTCAATGAGGAACAGGAGCAGGATGCTCGCGAGACAGGCGGAGATGATGGCCGCCCCGATGAAGCTCACGTAGTTGCGGAACAGACTCGGAATCTTCCCCGTAGTGGGTGCTGCCACGCTCATGCTCCCCCCTCCGCTCCCTGCGTTGACTAATGCAGGAACAGACTAAAACGCTAATCTCCTATACGCCCGTGATCAACGCGGTGCGTATAGGAGGCAGCATCAGGTGTGAGTTATAACGCTCGAAGCATCACTGCCGCCGCGCTCTTACTTCTGCCCAGCCGGTGGGGACTTCAACTGCTTCATGTGGGCGACTAGCGCCTTGGCCTGATCCGCGGTCATGCCCTTCGCCTCGTAGG
>JANMAD010000616.1:0-6728 GCA_031359515.1 Acidobacteriota bacterium
GTTCTTGCGTGCCCGTCGCCGTATCGACGAGACAGATGTCGTGCTTTTTGTCTGACCAGTCGATGCCGATGTAAGCGGCGAACTGTATAGGCTGTTCCATGATGTTCTCCTTGTCTTAAAGTAAGGTCAGGGTCACGAACAGGATGGAACATGCTGGCTTTCACTCAGGCGAAGAACTTATAGTAGAGCCGTTCACCGAGCGACGACGGTAACTGAGCATTCGTTAGGTGAGCGAAAGCGCCGGGCGAGTGTGCGGCACGCTTGTTACAGGCATCGCAACTGCCGTTCATTCGAGAGTCGTCACACCCGCCCGGCATGTTCCATCTCCGCCGTAAAGTTTACAGCGCAGATGACCCGCGTACACCTATAAGTCATTCCAGCGGACTGCCCGATAGAGTGCTTGTCAGCACTCTTCCTTGCGCTGAGATTGAATGCTTCATGCGGGCAGCCCCTCAATTCGGGCGTTATGTCGCTCCCGCTTTCGAAAAACAGCAGCGTCTGGAACAAGCAACTTCCCAACATGGAGTGACATCCCAACAATAACTGTCACTGAGGACGAGGAAGGCTATGCAGGTATTCTATTGCTTCTTACTGTCTGTTAGTTTTGCTCTCTGCCAGCAGCTTAATAATCCGCCTTTCAAGATCGCCATCACCACAGAAAAATCCACGTTCGTCGCTAGTTCTGACGTCTTGATCGACGTTAGTCTGACGAATACATCAAATCAGGATGTCAATGAAGGCGTCATGTATAAGGATGGAATAAGCCTCGACTCAACTTTTCGATTTGAAGTGCGGGACGAGCATGGGAAACTGGTTCCAAAAAGAACTTACCCGCACGAAGAGTTGCGGATGGGCAAGGTGATCTTTCGCACCATCCGAGCCGGGCAAACCCTTACTCAGCCGCAGCCAGTGAGCGCGCTATACGACATGCGAAAGCCCGGCAAGTACACAATTCAGGTGTGGCGACGAAACCCCGACTACGATATCAAATCCAATATCGTCACGATAACGGTAACTCCCAAGGACTAAGTTCAGGCACACGTCCGGTAAAGTTCGCTAGCTGATATCAATCGTCGTTAGTTGAATGAAATCGACGCTGCTATGAAACGCCGCTCAAACACGCGACATAACAATTCGTTGGACGCGAGCGGCGGTAGCGTGTTTCTCAACTAGAATGATCCGGCGAAGGGTGATTTGATTCGCGCCGCCGCGTCAAGTCAACCGTTAGTCCCTCGCGAGCATGGGTTGCCTATTGTATTGAATGTCAGAGTTCACTATACGGAGCTAACAGAAGATGAAAAAGGCAAGCTGGATACTCCTCACCGTCCTCGGCGGCGCAATCACGTTCTTCAGCCTGGTTTCGGCTGTCCACGCGTACCGGACGGGCGACGACTACGGCATCGGGAACTCGAGGGTGTCCAAGGTCTCCGGCGGCGATGCCGGCGTCGCAAATGCCCTGCGCGGAATCCGGGGCACTTCCGCCGCCTTCGGGGCGGCCTACGGCGTCCTGTTCCTGGCCATCGTCCTCGGACCGTACCGGCGCGGCGAGGTCTGGGCCTGGAAGGCATTGCTCATCGCCGGACTCACGCAGTGTGTGCTCGTCCTGTTGCGCATCCCGATCCTTGGCACGCAGCTCGGCGTCTCCGCGGCGACGACCCCGGTCGTACTCCTGGTCGTGGGGCTCCTACTCGACGTCGGCCGCATGAGGGGAGCAGGAGGACGTCGAGCAACCGGTTGAAGCTGATGGCACCGCCGACCACAAACACTGCCCACTGTGCAGGCACAGCCAACGGCGGTACTGCGCCCGACCGTAAGCGGGACTACTGCAAAACTAGAACAGGAGATTAAAGAGTCATAGCCCGGGCCTAACAACTCACACCGCGCCCGCTGCCCTGCTTTCAAGCCCTAAGCCCATGCGCGCCGCTTGCTAGGCAACATTTTCGCTTAACTGGAAACAGGGCGTGATTCGCAGTCTCTTGTGCATACCGAGTGCGGCGGTTTCGGTTAGTGGTTGATCGATGGTGGCAGACCCCGCACGGCTTGTCTCCTTTGCCCTCAACCCCACGACACCGCCGCACCCGTATGCACCTGTCACTCTCTTGTCACCCTAGGCTTGCGCGCCCGCTTCCCTCCTCCTGCCGGGCGCATCTGGCGCGGTGTGTGCTCTCTGCTGACACGCACCGCGTCCTTGTCTGATAGGGCGCGCAGCAATCAATAGCAGCGACGACTGGCACGCTCAGCGTCAGCGCAGGCGTGGTGCGATCGGCGCTGGCCTTTGCGTTGGGGCATGACAGACCTCCCACGCATCATTCAAGTGCTTATAAGCATGCTCCAGCATGATCTTTAGCTCATGTTCGGAGGGCACCGAACCTTCGGCGACGCGCTGCTCGATCTGTTGCAACTGCCCACGCGCATAGCCAATGTCGGAGAGCAGCATATCCCAATTTAAGTTCGGCATAGTTATGTTAGGGTCGCGCTGCGTGGTCTGGCCGGCACAGCCGGTCAAGTTGTGACCAGAGCGCAGGCAGCATAGCAAAAGCGGCGGGGGACTTCACAATATCCCGCCGCCCTTAGCTTGCCTCTCACCATCGTTTGCTGATACATCTCAGGTTCTTGCTATCGTCGAGCGGACAGTTAATTTGGGCGTTAGGCGCGCATCGTTTGTGGAAGTTGCAGTGTTAATTATTGGAGAGCGATGATGACCTATGACGTATTCATAAGCCATTCGGCGAAGGACAAGACCACGGCTGATGCCGTATGTGCGATCCTAGAGTCGCGCAGAATTCGGTGCTGGGTCGCGCCCCGGGATCTGCTGCCGGGGACTGACTGGGGAGAGGCTATTATTCATGCAATCTCGCAAAGTCGCGTGATGGTGCTGATTCTATCCTCCAATGCTAATCGCTCAGCCCATGTTAAACGGGAGGTCGAGCGCGCCGTAAATAAGAATGTGATCATTGTCCCACTCCGCGTTGAGGATGTTCAGCCCTCAGGCTCGCTTGAATATTTCTTGAGCACGCAACACTGGATAGATGCAATAACCCCGCCGCTAGAGAAACACTTGCAGCAGATGGCGGAAAGTATCAAAGCGCTATTGAGCACGTTGCCGACGGATATCCGGCCAGAACATGTTATCGAGCCGGAAGCTCTGGTGGATGAGACAGCGCAAAGCGCGCCACGTCAAGTAAGTTCCCTTAAAGAAGTCGAGGCACTCTCCCAGAAGGGCAGAGTTCTATTGTTCACCTTTTACGCGGAAGCAGGTGATGGCGAGACCAGCATTAGGAAAACTTTCGAGTCTGCGGTCTTCCCGGCCATCGAACAAGTCGCGGCAGCGAAAAACATTTCACTATGTTATGCGCGCTCAAGAAGCATGTTATCGCATACTGCCATCGGTAAAGAATTGAAGCAACTCGGTCTCGAAGTAAGAGGGATCTTCCTGTTCAGACAAGGAAAGGTGATTAAGCATAAGAATGCTTCATTTATAGGGCATTACAAGGAGTCGTGAATTCAAGTTGTAAGTGCAACTTTCGACTTGGTCAGTGAAGGGCAAGCTGCGATAGCATCAGGTGCTCTTTCAACCGCCAAGTTAAGAGAAGCACTGATGAGTTATCGACAGCTTACCCAGGAGCAAAGATACCAGATTTACGCCTGCCTCAAAGCCGACTGGACACAACTTGAGGTCGCTGCCGAGATCGGGGTTCATCCTTCGACCATCTCGCGCGAACGCAAGCGCAATCGAGGCCGGCGGGGCTATCGGCCAAAGCAGGCGCACGAGCTGGCTGAAGAACGCAAATTGAGCCACGTCACGATCCGCATTGAGCCAGAGACGTGGACGCTGGTGGAAAGCCATCTGCGCCAGGACTGGAGTCCCGAACAAGTCTCAGGCTGGCTCGCGAAAGAGTCGGGCATCCGCGTCAGCCATGAGCGCATTTATCAACATGTCTACGCTGACAAGCATCGCGGTGGCGACCTCCACCGGCACTTGCGCTGCCGCAAAGCGAGGCGCAAACGTTACGGGTCTTACGACCGCAGGGGCCAACTTCAGAACCGCCGTAGCATTGAGCAGCGCCCGGTGATCGTTGAGCAGAAGCGGCGCGTGGGTGACTGGGAGGCTGATACCATCATCGGGCAGAATCACCGGCACGCCATTGTTTCTTTGGTCGAGCGCAAATCGAAACTGTGCTTGCTCAAGCGCGTGGAGCGCAACACCGCCGCCGCCGTCGGAGAAGCACTGAGCGCATTGTTAGAACCTGTCGCCGCGCAGTGTCACACCATCACTTCGGACAACGGGCGCGAGTTTGCCAACCATCAAGAGGTCGCCTCGAAGCTGCGCGCCCGATTCTATTTCGCGCACCCGTATGCCTCGTGGGAGCGCGGCCTGAACGAGAACACGAACGGGTTGGTCAGGCAATACTTCCCGAAGAAGAGTGACTTTTCAAAGATCACACAAGCTGAGATGGAGCGCGTCATGGGGCGCTTAAACAACCGCCCGCGTAAGTCGCTGGGCTACAAGACACCGAATCAAGTATTCTTCAAACACAAGCAGATTGCACTTACAACTTGAATTCACGTTGCTAAAAATTAATGAGAAGTTAATTCAGATAATGTTATTTCCGGTATGGGACCCAAATTGCTGATAGATAAAATTCTTATTAGGCAAAGTCTCACCGCTGAAATGTCCCGAGCTGAGAAAGCCCATCAGTGGGAATGTGCGCGCTGTGCTGGTTGAGTTGCAAGCCAAGGGATGCGGCGAGTACGTGTTCGCTAACAATGAAGGTACTCGTCCTTCAGGCTCAGGGGTGCAGGGCGCGTTCACGCGGGCACTTAGCGAGGCGAAGATCGCAAACTTCCGTTTTCATGATCTTCGGCACACGTTCGGCACGCGCCTCGGTGACAGGGGCGTGAGTCCATTCATCATCGCTGCGTTGATGGGGCACTCGAACATTCAGATGACGGCGCGCTATGTGCATCCGACCGAGCAGGGGAAACGGGCTGCGGTCGAGTGCGCTCAAGCGATAGCAGCGGAAAATGGGCACGTTTTGGTCACAGGGCGCTTTGGTCAAGCCGGGTGAACAAGACTTAACTCGTTGTAGGGGGTGATGATAAAGCAAGTGAGGGACGGGACACGCATCGTCGAGTGTGTACCAAACTTCAGTGAGGGGCGCAAGCCGGAGACCGTGGCGCAGCTCGTCGCGGTGATCGAGTCGGTCGCGGGCGCGCTCGTGCTAGATACGCACAGCGACCCGGATCACAACCGCACGGTCATCACGTTCGTCGCTGATGTGGACGCGGTCGTGGAGGCGGCCGTGCGCGCGTGCGCGTTGGCGACGGAGTTGATCGATCTGCGCACGCACACGGGCCAGCATCCGCGCGTCGGCGCGTTGGACGTGCTGCCGTTCGTGCCGGTGCGCGGCGTGACGCTTGATGATTGTGTGCGCCTCGCGCACGAAGCGGGCGAGCGCATCGCGCACGAGCTTGGCGTGCCGGTCTATTTTTATGAAGCGGCTGCGCTCCGACCTGAGCGCGTGAATTTGGAAGACGTACGGCGCAAGGGCTTCGAGCAGTTGCGCGCGGAGATCGGCGTCGATCCGGCCCGTGCGCCGGACGTGGGCGCGGCCCGTGTGCATGAGCGTGCGGGAGCAATCGCAGTCGGGGCGCGACCGTTCCTCGTGGCGTATAACGTCAACCTGCACACGACGGATGTCGCTATCGCGCGCCGCATCGCGCGGGCGGTGCGCGGGCGCGACGGCGGCTTGCGTTATGTGAAGGCGCTCGGTCTCGAGTTGCCGGCGCGCGGGCTGACGCAGGTCTCGATGAACCTTGTGCGTCATGAGCAGACCACGCTGCATCACGCGTTCGCGGCCGTCAAACGCGAAGCGGCGCGTTGGGGCGTCAATGTGACGGGCAGCGAGATCGTCGGTCTCATCCCGCAGTCCGCGCTAGACCGCAGCGCCGAATATTTTCTGCAACTCGAAAACTTCACGCCCGAACTCGTGCTCGAAAATCGCATCGCGGCAGCGGAGGAGAGTAGGCAGCAAGTAGGCAGTAGGCAGCAAGCGGAGGCGGCGCAGCGTGTAGTAAGCAGCGGCTCGTCTGCGGTCAGCAATCAATTCACGACAGACTCAACCGCACTGCCCACTGCCTACCGCCTACTGCCTGCTGCTTCATCCGGCGGCGGCGCAGCGGCGGCGCAGACGGGCGCGTTGGCGGCGGCGCTCGGCGAGACGTGCGCACGTTTGCTGGCGCGCAGAGGGCGCGACGGCGCGGCCGACGAGGCGGCCGAAGCGTTGCAAGCATTGACGGATTTGCACGTGCGTCTGACGGCGGCAGTGGACGAGGACGCCGCCGCCTTCGCGCGCGTGTTGGCTGCGCGCCGGCTGCCGCGTGCGGACGACGATGAGCGGCGCGCACGCGCGCATGTGGTCGAAGAGGCGTTGAAGGGCGCGGCCATCGTGCCGCTCGAAGTGGCCAGTCTTGCGGTGCAGGCGGGCGAGTTGTTGGAGACACTCGCGGAGTTGAGCGAGACGGCGTGGTTGTCGGATGCGGCGACGGGGGCGCAACTCGCGCACGCGGCGGTCATCGCTGCGCGCTATAACGTGCTCGTCAACACGGCCGAGATCGAGGACGAAGAGTTCGTCGCCGAGCATCGCGCCCGCGCCGATGATCTGCTCGCACGTGCGCGCGGCATCGCGACCCGCGTCGAAGAGATGTTACTGGATGCGCTCGGTTGA
>JANMAD010000618.1:0-7347 GCA_031359515.1 Acidobacteriota bacterium
GATGCGGCGCATCTGGCGGAGCGCAGCGTGTTGGAACTATCGGGCGGCGAGCGGCAGTTGATCTCGCTTGCTCGCGCGCTCGCGCAAGAGCCGGATTGTCTGTTGCTCGATGAGCCTTCATCCGCGCTTGACCTGAAACACCGCGCGGGATTGATGCGGCACTTGCGTCGCCTGCGCGATGAACGGGGCATGACAGCATTGCTTGTCACACACGATCTGCAACTGCTCGACCCCGCTTGCGATGAAGTGTTCGCCATGCGCGCGGGGAAGGTCATCGCGGCGGGCGCGCCGGTTGAAGTCTTACGCGACGAAGTGCTGGCAGACGTGTACGCGGACACGCATGTGCGTGCCCGCCGCGCCTTCGGGCGCACGTTCGTCTGGTCGGAGTAAAAGAAGATTTGAAATCTCAAATCTCAAATTTGAAATCTGAAATTTGAGTTCAGTGATCAGGACAGCACAGTTTCACTCTTTCATGCTTGAGCGCGATGCAGTTTCGGCCGAACTCGAACACACAGGGGCGCGTATGGCGGCTAGGCGGGTGCGCGGGCAAGCGGCGGGCGGGCGGTTGCGGCGGGCGCTGGTGCTGTTGACGTTCGTGTTGCTCATTACAACCGTCGTCGCGCTGTGGTTCGGTTACGCGCCGATGAGTTTGGCGGCGCTCAGGTCTGATGAAGCCGCACGCTCGCTGTTCTTGCGGTTGCGTCTGCCGCGTGTGTTGTTGGCGGGGATGGTCGGCGGTTCGCTGGCGTTGGTGGGCGCGGCGTTGCAGGCGTTGTTTCGCAACCCTCTGGCCGAGCCTTTGACGTTGGGCGTGTCGGGCGGCGGCGCGTTGGGCGCGAGCGTGGCGATTGCGCTGGGCGCGGGCGCGAAGGTGGCGGGCGTGCCGTTTGTTTTCTTAGCGGCGTTCGCGGGGGCGGGTGTGGCGGTCGCGGTCGTCTATCGGTTGGCGCGCACGGGCGCGGTCGTGTTGCCGGGCGCGCTTTTGCTCGCGGGCGTCGTCTTGAACTTTGTGTCCGCGTCGGGCGTGGTGCTAATACAATACCTGTCCGACTATTCACGCGCGCTGCAAATTTTGCGCTGGACGATTGGCAGCCTCGATGTCGTCGGCTTCGATCTGCTCTGGCGCATGCTGCTGTTTCTCGTGCCGGGTTGGCTCATACTATTACTGATGGCGCGCGACCTGCATCTGATCGCGGTGGACGAAGAGACGGCGGCGAGTCTGGGCGTGAACGTGCGGCGCAGCGAGCGATTGGTTTATGCGGCGAGTTCTTTGATCGTCGGCGTGACGGTCGCGGTCGGCGGCACGATTGGCTTCGTCGGTTTGATTGTGCCGCACGCGGTGCGCTTATTATTTGGCGAAGATGTGCGCATGCTACTGCCTTGTTCGTTTCTGCTCGGCGCGGCGTTTCTGATGCTGGCTGATCTGGTCGCGCGCACAGCGCTCGGCGCGGGCGAGTTGCCCGTCGGCGCGATCACCGCGCTCGCCGGCGGCCCCGTGTTTCTCTGGCTGCTCAGAAGACAGCAACGACTCGCGACGATGTGACTAGTTGGGTCAGGCGCGCAAGCTTGAATGAATGTTCGAGTTGATGGTGATAATTTGAAAGGCATGAAGCGTATGACAAGAAAATGCGGCGCGTTGGTGCTTGTGTTCTTATCGCTTTGCTCGCTCTCAGTTTGGGCGCACGAGACGTGGCTCGCGCCCCGACAGACTATGGTTGCGCCGGGCGCGCTCGTCTTGCTTGACCTGACAAGCGGCATGGCCTTCCCCGTGCTTGAGACAGCCATCAAGCCGGAGCGGGTGGCGCAGGCGCGTTATCGCCTCGGCGGGCAGACGCTCGAACTCACAGCCGATCCGTCCGCGCCGAAGTCGCTCTTGTTCAGCGCGCGGCTGGCCACAGAGGGCGTGGCTGTTTGTTGGGTCGAACTTAAACCACGCGCGCTTGAGTTGACGCCCGCACAGGTCGAAGAATATTTCGCTGAGATTAACGCAACGCCTGCCATCAGACAGGCATGGGCGACAGCCGGCAAGGCGCGGCGTTGGCGCGAGAGTTACACGAAGCACGCAAAGACTTTTGTGCGCGTAGGCGCGCCGGCAGATGACCGTTCGTGGGCCGAGCCGGTCGGGCTGGCATTTGAGATCGTGCCGGAGCGCGACCCGACGACGTTGCGCGTGGGCGATGAATTGCCCGTCCGCGTCTTGCAAGACGGCGCGCCGTTGGCCGATTTCCCATTGGGGCTTGAGCATGCAGGCAGCGGGCACGGCGTCTTTCAGCAGACGGATGCGCAGGGGCGCGTGAGTTTCAAACTCGCGCGGGCGGGCCGCTGGTTGCTGTACGGCACGGAGTTGCGTCCATCCACGAAACCGGAGACGGAATGGGAGAGCGACTTCACCACGCTCACAATCGAGTTGCCCGCCAGACATACGCGCGGGCGGAAGTGAATCATGTTGGACGGAGGAGGCAAGCGAGCGATGAAACTTGAGCTTAGACAATTCGCCACACCCGACGAGGTACGGATGTTCGAGAAGGGCCGGTTCGAGTTGGTGCGGATGGGCGACATGACGATTGGCCGCGCGAGCTATGAACCGGGCTGGAAGTGGTCGGAGCATGTCGGGGCAGGCACAGGCGAACAGCGTTGTCAGGTGGAGCATGTGGGCTTGGTCATCTCGGGCCGCGCGAAAGTGTTGATGGCCGACGGCACGGAGATCGAGATGGGGCCGGGCGATCTCTTCAGCGTGCCACCCGACCACGACAGTTGGGTCGTGGGCGACGAGCCTTACATCTCGCTCCACTTCATGGGCGCGGACGTGTACGCGGCTGAATGAGCGGCCGGCAAGCGAGGCATTATGAGCATAGCGACGAAGGCGGGCGACAAAGGCGAGACCGCGCTCATCGGCGGCGAGCGCGTGGCGAAATCCGAGCTGCGCGTGGAGGCTTACGGCACGATTGACGAGTTGACGGCGACGCTCGGCTTCGCGCGGGCGATCTGCGGGGACGAAGAAGTGGGCGCGTTGACGAAGGAGATTCAGCGCGAATTGTTCGCCGTCAGCGGCGCAGTGGCGAATCCCGCGAGCGCGCAACGTGAGCCGCCTTACGTGACCGATGAGATGGTCGCCGCGTTGACCGCGCACGTCACGCGCATCGAAGCGCTGGAAGGCATCTTGTCCGACTGGTCGCTGCCCGGCGAGCATGCGCCCGCCGCCGCATACGATGTCGCCCGCACCGTCTGTCGCCGCGCCGAGCGCGCCGTCGTGCGCCTCACAGAGACGGGCGCGGACATCCCTGCGCAAGTGACCGTCTATCTCAACCGCCTCTCCGATCTGCTCTGGCTCTTCAGTCGCCTGCTGGAACTGCGCGCCGGCATCACCTCACACCTGCGCGATGATGAGCACGCAGGCCCGCGCTGGTCGCGGGCCTGGTGAAGTAGCGAAGCGGCTCTTGGGTTGAATGTGCGTAAGGCAACAGAACTGAATGGTTGCCGGGCAGCAGCGCCGACTTTTGACTTTGCTTGGCGCGGATGATTACCGGCGCGACGTAGCCCAGAATGATGCTCGAAACAATAAGCCAGAGCCATGCCTCTAGCGGCATGTGCGCTAGTTCGTGGAACCAACGGGTTATGTGCGCGGGGCTGAACGGGGTCGCTTCGGCGTCCTGCGCCACTAGCCAAAAGATAAAGCAAAAGGCCAATGGCACTTGCGCACACAAAACGGCGGCGAGTAGTTTGCTCCATATTCGATTGCAGACTAAGCCCGCGCCTGCGACCAAAAGCAGGGCTGCCATGAATATGTTGAAGTGATAATCAGGAGTGCCGGGTGGATAATAACGAGACATCGGCGTGCGGAGCCATGCCGAGGCCGTCCAGACGAAATAGAAAACGGTAAACCCGAAGGTGATTGACTTCGGCTCAAGTAAACGGGGCAGCGTCCATCTTTTCATAAGCAGCCACCTTTCCCGAACATCTAGTTGCCTTAGACGCTCGCCGGCTGCCGTTGTTCCAATTCTACAGATGCCTATCGCGCCTACTCTATGCCGGTACAGACTCTGCCCACCGTTTAGCGCAAGTCTTCATCGCTTCAATCTGCTCAGGCCAGTCATGCAGCGTCGCCGGATCAAAATCGGCTCCATTAGGCCAGACTAATGTGTGTACCTCCGGGTCAATACTCACTTGATTAAATAGTTCCAGCTTACGCAATGGCCCGTATAGCTCGCCGGCCAGTACCGGCTGAAAATCTATCGTCTGCTCTGTCTGATCATCAAAGCGCACACGCAACTTATACGGCCCGACGATCTCGAACGCGGTCACACGATAAATTGCATGCTGCATGACTATTTCTCCTTACTTTAATGGCTCTATGGGCAAAGGCCTTTGACCTGCTTGCAACCTTCCCAATCCGCCAGCAACTCCAGTTGATGCAACTCGGCCCAAGCATCAACAAATCGCTGCTGTCGTCTAGGGAGTGAGCCAGCTATCAATTCAACTGGATCAATACTGTAAACCACCACATCGTCTTGGTAGTAGGCATGAAAATGCGGCCGATGGTGCGGCGCATTAGCCTCCCAGTACATGCGGATGATTATACCGAAGAAACGGCTGAGTTCTGGCATAAAGGCGTTTCACTGCGAGTTGGACATAATCGTCATTACTACTTGTCGCTCGCGCCCGCCATCGAACTCGCAGAGGAAAATTCCTTGCCAGCGGCCGAGCAGGAGTTGGCCGTTGCGGAAGGGGATGGTGACGCTTGGGCCGACGAGGGTGGTTTTGATGTGCGCGTCGGAGTTTTCTTCGCCGTGGCGGAAGCCCATGCCGTGTTGGGGGATGAGCGTGCGCAAGTGCTGGAGCATGTCGCGCGGCACGTCGGGGTCGGCGTTCTCGTTGACGGTGAGACCGGCGGTGGTGTGCTGCGAGAAGAGGATGCAGATGCCTGCGCGTGCGCCGGACTCGGTGAGCCGCGCTTGCACGTCGGCGGTGAACTCGACCAACTCTTCGCGCTCGCGTGAGCGCACCTGCAATGTGTAGATCATGATGTGAGCTTGGGCCGGGTCATACGTCGACGCCCGCCGCGCTTGCGCCGTTACCTTATGTGCGCGCCGCTTCAGTCTTGGCGGCCCGCGCAGCCAAGAGCGGCAAGCGTAGGCGGAACGTCGCGCCTTCATCGAGGCCGGCGCTTTCGGCTTCGACCGTGCCGCCATGCAGTTCGACCAAGTGGCGCACGATGGCGAGGCCTAACCCTAGTCCGCCGTGCGTGCGCGTGGTGGTCGAGTCGCCTTGCCGGAAACGCTCGAAGACGTAGGGCAGGAAATCGGGCGCGATGCCTGCGCCCGTATCCGTGACGGTCATCTCAGCATCCGCGCTCGTGCCCGTCAGTCGAATCTCGACGCGCCCGCCCTGCGGAGTGAACTTGACGGCGTTCGACAGCAAATTCCAGATGATCTGTTGCAGCCGATCAGGATCACCCGACACCACGCCGACGCCCCGCTTCAACTCGGTCTGCAACTTGATCGCTTTCGCCTCGGCCGCCGGCCGTACCACGTCCATGGCGGCCTCGATGAGCGGCGCAAGCGCAACGGGCTGGACATCCAAACGCAGCCGGCCCGAGACGATACGCGAGATGTCCAGCAGGTCGCCGATCAGTTGCGCCTGCGCCTGCGCGCTGTGCGCGATCACGTTGAGCGCGTGCGCGCGTTTCGGTTCGTCGAGAATGCCGAGTTGCAGTAGTTCGACCCAGCCCATCATCGAGGTGAGCGGCGTGCGCAACTCGTGCGAGACCATCGCGAGAAACTCGTCCTTCGCGCGATTGGCCTCTTGCGCGAAGCGATAGAGTTGCCTCTGCTCATCTATGTCCGTATTCGTGCCGAACCATTTGATGATCGCGCCGTCGCCATCGCGCATAGGCAACGCGCGCCCCAGATGCCAACGATACTCGCCGTCGGCGCGACGCAGACGGAACTCGACCTCATAGATTTCACCCGTCGCCAGCGAGTGTTGCCAACGCGCGAGGCAGTCGGGCAAATCGTCTGCATGAAGCACGTGCTGCCATTCCCAGCCCAGTACATCTGCGGTTGGCCGCGCAAAGTATTCGGTGGCTCGTTGATTGACGTAATCGAGCGTGCCGTCGGGCTGCGCCGTCCAGATTTGCTGCGGGATCGCTTCGGCCAGAAAACGATAACGCTCCTCGTTCGCCTCCGCCTCGGCACGGGCTTCGTGCTCGCGCGCCAGCAACTCTGCGCGCTCGCCTTCGGCGCGGGCGCGCTCAGTCGCTTCGCGGTCGAGCGCGATGTTGGCACGGCGCAATTCAAGCTGCGTCACGGTCAAGCGCGCAAGCGCACGCAACGCCTCTTGCTGTTCCGGCGTTAACTCGCGCGGTACGGTGTCGATCACGCAGAGCGTGCCGAGCGCGTGCCCGTCGGCGGTGACGAGCGCCGCGCCGGCATAGAATCTGATCTTGGGTTGCGCCGTGACATACGGGTTGTCTTTGAACCGCGCGTCGGCGAGCGCGTCGGGGATGATGAAGAGATCGGGTTGCAAGATCGCGTGCGTGCAAAAGGCCGTATCGCGCGATGTTTGTGACGCGGCAAAGCCGATGCTCGCTTTAAACCATTGCCGATCTTCGTCTGTGAGACTGATCAGCGCGATGGGCGCTTGGCAGATGTGCGCGGCGAGGCGCGTGATACCGTCGTAGGCGTCTTCGGGCGCGGTATCCAGCACCGCCAACTGGCGCAACGCGGCGAGGCGCGCGACTTCATTCTGTGGGAGCGGGGGCTTCATAAAATTCAAGGAAGCAACTCAAGCGGTCAGCGCGGGCGATTATAACGCACGCGCGTTGCGGCGCACAGCGACAGCGAAAGTAGCTGTCGGCCGGCGCGCAAAAGTAAAGCCTCCGACCGCGCGCGGTCGGAGGCTTGAGAGTAACGCGGAGTTTGCTGCGCTAATCTTTGCGTGCGCCTGTGCGGCGCAGCAGTGCCCAGCCGGAAGGCAGGACGGCCGCCGCGAGCGCGAGCTTGACGACATCGCCCAAGAGGAACGGCGCGACGCCCTGCGCAAACGCGGCCGTGGGCGAGGTGAAGCGCAACAGGCCGAGCCAGCCGCACGCGAGAATGACGACCGAGCCGATGGCCATCGCGGCGGCGGCCGGCAAGAATTTTCTGTCCCAGCCACGTGCGGCGAGCCAGCCGGTGACGAAGGCCGCGAGCGGATACGAAAGCAAGTAGCCGCTCGTCGGCGCGAACAATAGATACAACGCGCCGCCGTGCCCGAACGAGAAGAACGGTAGCCCGCACGCGCCTTCGACGAGATACGCGCACATGGCCAGCGCGCCGAGGCGCGGGCCTAAGAGCGCGCCCGTCAGCA
>JANMAD010000388.1:0-8670 GCA_031359515.1 Acidobacteriota bacterium
GCTTGAGTTTTAAGCGGACGGGAGACGACATGCGATGAGCGAAGTAAACGTACAACTGAAGGACGGGGCGGCGGCGCAAGTGCCGGCGGGCGCGAGCGTGGGCGAGGCGTTGAAGCAACTCGACCGCGACGTTGCGAAGCAGGCCCTCGCCGCGAAGGTCAACGGTCACGAGGTCGATCTCGCGCGCACGCTCGACGCATTGGGCGCGAACGGCGACGGCGTGGCGTTGGAGATTGAGCCGGTGCTGCCGCAGACGCGCGCCGGTCTCGAAGTGCTACGCCATTCAACGGCGCATCTGCTCGCGGCGGCCGTGCTTGATCTTTTCCCCGGTACGAAGCTCGGCATCGGGCCGGCGCTATTGGATGATCCGCGCTACGGTTTCTTCTACGACGTGATCGCGCCGCGCACGCTGACGGACGAAGACCTGCCCGTGATCGAGAAGCGCATGCGCGACATCGCCAAGCGCAATCAGAGTTATCGCCGCGAAGAGATCACGAAGGCCGAAGCGTTGCGCATCTTCGCGGAGCGCGACGAGCCGCTCAAGTGTCAACTCGTTGACGCGAAGGGCGGCGCGATGGTCAGTGTCTATTACATCGACGGCTCGCCGTTCATAGATTTCTGTTTGGGCCCGCACGTGCCGAACACGAATCGGCTGAAAGCGTTCAAGCTGCTCTCGCTCTCCGGCGCGTACTGGATGGGCGATGCCGAGCAGCCGCAGATGCAGCGCATTTATGGGACAGCCTTCTTCACGCCCGAAGATCTGGCCGCGTGGCAGCAGCAGCGCGCAGAGGCAGAGCGGCGCGATCACCGGCGACTGGGACGCGAACTTGATCTGTTCTCGATCCAGGAGCAGTACGGGCAGGGCTTGATCTTCTGGCATCCGAAGGGCGCGATCATTCGGAAGCAGATGGAAGACTATCTGTACGACGAGTTGTTCAAGCGCAATTACAGTCTCGTCTATACGCCGCACATCGCGCGCCGCGAGTTGTGGCAGTTGAGCGGGCATGAGCAGAACTACGGCGACTCGATGTTCGCGCCGACGAAGTTGGAAGACGCGGAGTTTCGTCTGAAGCCGATGAACTGCCCATTCCACATCGGCATCTATAAATCGCAGCAGCGCAGCTATCGCGATCTGCCGCAACGTTACGGCGAGATGGGCACAGTCTATCGCGCGGAGTTGTCCGGCACGCTGCACGGCTTGATGCGCGTGCGCGGCTTCACGGTGGACGACGCGCACCTGTTCTGCACGCCCGATCAGGTGCGGCGCGAGATCAGCGACTGCGTTGATTTCGTCGTGCAGGTGTTGAAGACCTTTGGCTTCGAGAAGGTGAAGTTCGAGTTGTCGGTTAAGGGCAACGAGACGAACAAGAATTATCTCGGCGCAGAAGAGAATTGGGCGACGGCGGAAGCGGCCCTAGCCGAAGCCTTGCAAGAGCGCGGCGTGGCCTATGAACGGATCGAAGGCGAAGCAGCTTTTTACGGCCCGAAGATCGATTTTAAGATCGAGGATGCTATCGGTCGTCTGTGGCAACTCGGTACGGTGCAGTGGGATTTTAACTTGCCGGAGCGTTTTGAGCTTGAGTACATCGGCGAGGACAACAAGCCGCACCGGCCCGTGATGGTGCATCGCGCGTTGTTCGGCTCAATCGAGCGTTTCTTCGGCGTGCTGATCGAGCATTACGCGGGCGCGTTCCCGTTGTGGCTTGCGCCAGTGCAGGTGACGGTGTTACCGATCACGGATCGTATCAATGAATACGCCGAAGGCATTATGCGCGAGTTGCGGGCGGCGGGCTTGCGCGCGGACGTGAACGTGCGCAGCGAGAAGATCGGCGCGAAGATACGCGACGCGCAGATGCAGAAAGTTCCGTTCATGCTCGTCCTCGGCGACCGTGAGGTCGAAGAGGGCAAGGTCGCCGTGCGCGAGCGCGCCAAAGGCGACATGGGCACGATGACGTTGGCAGAGTTCAAACAGATGGCGCTCGACCTCGTGCAGTCGCGAGCGTTGGCAAATAGCAATTAGCGATTAGCTGTTAGCGGTTAGCTAAAGTCAAAAAGCTAACAGCTTATAGCTAACAGCTAACAGCTTTAACAACGGAGGTGTAGCAATCTCACCAAGTTTTCGTGGGCGCGGGCAGCGTCCTGACACTCGGCGGCAACCGGCCGCGCGCATCAACGACCGCATACGTGTGCCCGAAGTGCGCGTTATCGCCGACGATGGCGAGCAACTCGGCATTATGCAGACGCGCGCTGCAATACAGTTGGCGCGCGAGCGCGGGCTTGATCTGGTCGAAGTCGCGGCGACGGCGCAGCCGCCCGTCTGTCGCATCATTGATTACGGCAAGTTCCAGTACGAGAACAGCAAGAAGCAGAAGGAAGCGAAGAAGAAGCAGGTCACGATCACCGTCAAAGAGGTGAAGTTTCGCCCCGGCACGGATGACCACGACTACAACTTCAAGATGCGGCACGCGCGCGACTTTCTCGGCGAAGGCGATAAGGTGAAGGCCACGATCTTTTTCCGTGGGCGCGAGATCACGCACCGCGAGTTGGGCGCGCAACTGCTCGGCCGGCTGGAAAAAGATTTGGCGGACGTGGGTGAAGTCGAGTCGCGCCCGCGCATGGAGGGCAACCAGATGTTCTTCATCTTCACGCCGAAGAAGCACAAAACGCCCGGCGGCGCGAAAGCTGAAAGCAGCCCGAAGCCCGACGGTGGGCCGAAACCTGATACCGGGCCGAAGCCCGGTGGACAGCCGCCGCCACCTGCTGCGCCTCCGGCGCAAGAGAGTTAGAGAATTTTTGATTTGCGATTTGGCAGGCAGTTGAATCGAAAATCAAAACTCTAAAATCGCAAATACTTTGGAGGGTCATTATGCCGAAACTGAAAACACATAAAGGCGCGGCGAAGCGTTTCCGCACGACCGCGACCGGCAAGGTCAAACGCGGACATTCGCACGCGCGCCACATCCTGACGAAGAAGACGCAGAAACGGAAACGCAATCTCGACATAGATACGCTCGTGTCCGAGCCTGACATGGTGCGCATCGCGCGCATGCTGCCCTACGGCCGCAGCTAAAGAGAATGATGAACGATGAAGGCGGAATGATGAATTAATTGCTGCTCAGCTTTTCATTCATCACACATCATTCCGCGCTCTGCATTTAAGAAGAGGGAGGAGTTAGTTATGCCGAGGGCAAAACGTGGCAATAAGCGCGTCGAAAAGCGCAAGAAGATATTAAAACTGGCGAAGGGCTATCGCGGCACGAAGTCGAAGCTCTATCGCTCGGCCAAAGAGTCGGTCGAGCGTGCGCTCAACTTCGCGTACACGGGGCGCAAACTCAAGAAGCGCGACTTCCGCAGTCTGTGGATCGTGCGCATCGGCGCGGCGGCGCGCATCAACGGGTTGAACTATTCGCAACTCATGCACGGACTGAAAGTCGCCGGCATCGAGCTTGATCGCAAAGTGCTGGCCGATCTGGCTGTGCATTCGCCCGACGCTTTCGCCGACCTCGCGGGGCAGGCAAAGAACGCGCTCGGCAACGAGCGACCGGCAGCAGCATAAGACTCGTAAATCGTGAATCGTCAGTCGTGAATAGAAGGATACAGTTCTTTCTATTCACGATTGACGATTCACGATTCACTAGCTATGGAAGCAAAAGAACAGGTGCAACCGGATACAGTCCGCGAAGCGTTCGAGCAAGAGTTCGGACGCTTCGCGCGCTTTCGTGCTACGGACGGGGGAACTGCTGAACTGAAACTCGCCGACGCCGAGACTGCGTTGCGCGAGTTGGCCGAATTGCGCACGCGGCACACGGGCAAGAAGAGCGCGCTCGCCAATCTCAAAAAACAGATCGGGCGCGTACCGGCAGAAGAGCGCGCCGCTTTCGGTCAGCAAGTACAGCAGATCGAAGCGGACATCGCGGACGAGGTTGCGGCGGTTGAGGGGACACTGCAAGATCACGTTGCGCGCTTGCGGACTGAGCGCGAGCGTTTGGACGTGACGCTGCCCGGCCGGCGCGTGCGGCGCGGGCATATACACCCGATCAATCTGGTGCGGCAGTTGCTCGAAGACGTGTTCGTCGCGATGGGTTACACGGTCGAAGATGGGCCGGAGATCGAGACCGACTTTTATAACTTCGACGCGCTCAACATCCCCGCGAATCATCCGGCGCGGTCGGTGCAGGACACGTTCTATACGACCGACGGCTTCGCCTTGCGCTCGCAGACTTCGACCGTGCAGGTGCATGCGATGCAACGGCGACAACCACCCTTGCGCGTCGTCGCGCCCGGCCGCGTCTTCCGCCGCGATACGCCCGACGCGACGCACAATCCGATGTTCTTCCAGATCGAAGGTCTGGTCGTGGAGCGCGGCATCTCGATGGCGCACTTGAAGGGCACGGTCACGGAATTCTTGCGGCGCATCTTCGGCGCGGAGACGCGCACGCGCTTCCGTCCCTCCTACTTCCCGTTCACCGAGCCGAGCGCCGAGTTCGACTTCAGTTGCTTCAAATGCAACGGTGCGGGCTGCGCGCTCTGCAAACAATCGGGTTGGATCGAGTTGGGCGGATCAGGCATGGTGCATCCGCACGTGCTGCGCGCGGTCGGCATTGACCCGGAAGAGTTCTCCGGCTTCGCCTTCGGCTTCGGTATTGATCGCATGTGCATCCTGCTCTACGAACTCGACGACATACGCCTGCTCTTCGAGAACGACGTGCGCTTCCTCGAACAGTTTGATTGAGACAGTTTTCAGTTTGCAGCCGACACGCAGGCTGATCTCTGAAAACTCAAAACTCAAAACTGAAAACTAAGCCAATGAACATTAGCTACAACTGGCTGCGCGATCTGATCGAGTTGAACCTTGCGCCGGGTGAGTTGCGCGAGCGTTTGACAATGCGCGGGATTGAGGTCGAAGGCGTCGAGCAGGTCGGTGATGATTACGTGCTGGAGGTAGCGGTGCTATCGAACCGCGCCGATCTGTTGTCGCATCTGGGCGTGGCGCGCGAAGCGGCAGTGGCGACGGATGCGACGTGGCGTATGTTGGACGTGACGCCCGCGCGGAGCGAAGGACGCACGGAGAGCTTTACGGCGGTCGAGATTCAGGACACGGACTTGTGCCCGCGTTATGCAGCGCGCGTCGTGCGCGGCGTGCAGGTCGGGCCGTCGCCCGCGTGGCTGGCGGAGCGACTGCTAGCGGTCGGGCAGCGGCCGATCAATAACATCGCCGACATCACGAACTACGTGATGCTCGAAACGGGTCAGCCCTTGCACGCCTTCGATCTGGAAAAGCTGTCGGAGCGCCGGATCGTTGTGCGTCGTGCGCAGGCGGGCGAGAAGTTAACCACGCTCGACGGCGTGGCGCGCGAGTTGGACGCGGAGATGCTGGTCATCGCCGATGCGTTGCGCCCGGTCGCGCTCGCCGGTGTGATGGGCGGCGCGGACTCGGAGATTTCCGAGGCGACGCGCGAAGTGCTGATCGAGAGCGCATACTTCACGCCTGCGACCGTGCGCCGCACGGCCCGCGCGCTCGGCATGCAGACCGACGCTTCGGATCGCTTCGAGCGCGGCACGGATTACGAAGGCGTGGTGCGCGCACAAGATCGTTGCGTCGCGCTTATCTGCGAACTCGCGGGCGGCGCGGCCACCGCCGATGCGCTCGACATTTACCCGCACAAGATCGAGCCGCCCATCGTCAGCCTGCGGCTCAGCCGCGTGCGTGCGTTGACGGGGTTACCGATTGAACCGCAGGAAGCGAACCGCCTGCTGACTGCGCTCGGTTTCAAACAGACTGACAACGCGCGCGGCGCGACACAGGCTGCGCCGCTGCTTGATTGGTTGATGGAGATCGACGCTGCCGCGACTGAGAACGAGAGCGGCGCGACACAGGCTGCGCCGGGCAGTGTTGATGAAGCCGTGCCGGGCGCAGACGATGCGCCCATTAGTCTCTTCAGCCCGTCTTGGCGCACGGATATATGCATCGAGGAGGATGTGATTGAAGAGGTCGGGCGGCACTTCGGCTACTGGCATATCGAAGATGAGCTGCCGGCCGCGAACGCCGTCGGCGCATATCGCGCGCACGAGGAGCGGCGGCGGGCGGCGCGGCGCGCACTCGTCGCGTGTGGCTACGACGAGGCGATCAACTACAGCTTTATAGATGTCGCGCACGACGGGCAGTTCGACCTATTGCCCGCGCTCGGCGCGCACGCAGAGGATGACGCGGCGCAGTTCGTCACGCTCGCCAATCCGATCATCGAAGGCGCGGCGCGTATGCGGCCCACGCTGTTGCCCGGTCTGCTCGCGGCCATACGGCACAACATCAATCACGGCACGCGCGCCGTGAGCCTGTTCGAGACGGGGCGCGTCTTCGCAGCGCGCACGGCCGGCGACGAAGAGCGCCCACACGAGCGCGATGCGTTTGCGCTGGTGACGACTGGCGGCGTGCGCGCAACGGGCCGCGCCGATGCGACGCGCGAGATTGATTTCTACGACCTTAAAGGCGCGCTTGAAGCGACGGTCGAGACGCTCCACGTCGGCCCGCTTGAGTTCACGACGACGGATGCGCGTCATCTGCGCGCGGGGCAAGCGGCGCAAGTGTCGCTCGCCGGGCAAGTCGTCGGCACGATGGGGCGGCTCGCTGATGAACTTGCAGCGGCCTACAAGTTTCGCCAGCCGGTGTACGTAGCCGAGGTGGATTTCAGCGCGCTGCTCGCGGCTGAAGGCACGCCCGTGCGCTACGCGCCGTTGCCGCGCTTCCCGTCGGTCGCGCGTGACGTATCGCTATTGGTGGAGCGGCGCGTGAGTTTCGCCGAGTTGCGGCGGGCTGCGCTCGCACTACACGTGGAATATTGTCAGGGCGTGGAGTTGGTTGACGTGTATGAAGGCGAGCGGCTGCCGGAGGGGAAACGCTCGCTCACGTTGCGGCTCGAATATCGCGCGCCCGAACGCACCCTGCGCGATGAAGAGGTTGATGCGCTGCACGCGCAGATCGTGGGCGCGCTCACCGCGCAGTTCGGCGCACAACAAAGGTAAAGCAGAGGTCAGAGGTTAGAGGTTAGAGGTTAGTACAAAATTAAAAACTGATCTCTAACCTCTAACCTCTGACCTCTGCGTTTTCCCTCTTGCGCTGGCCGTCGTGCGGGGGCATAATCGGGCGGCATTTTTGAGCTGCGTTTGACGAGGATGAGAAGATGGTCGGACTGACCGGACTTGAAAAATTTTCCCACCTGGAAGATAAAATTTATCGCACCATTGAGTTGACCAAGACCTTGCGGCAAGAAAAGGAAAGTCTTGAGCGCGAGGTCGGCACAACGCGGCGCGAGCTAGGCACTTTGCTTGAAGAGAAAGACCGGCTCGAAACACAGGTCGAGCGTCTGCTCGCCGAGCGCGACACGGTGCGGATGAAAGTCGAGGCGATGCTCGACGCGTTGGCCGTGCTCGATCCCGAAATGGTCGAAGCGATGCGCCGGTAAACAGCCAGATTCAAATTGTTATGAGCGCCATCAAGCCACCGGGGGATCAATCCAGCACGCCAACCATCCGCGTGGAGATTTATAATCAGATTTACAACATCCGCTCTGATGGCGACAGCGAGTACGTCACGCAACTTGCCGAGTTCGTGGATCGGCGCATGCGCGAAATCTCTTCGGGCACATTGACGGTTGACTCGCTCAAGGTGGCCATCCTCGCCGCGCTCCACGTCGCCGACGAACTGCACCGCCTCAAACGCCTGCACGAACAAACCAATTCGCAACTCGCCGCGCGTAGCGCCGAGTGCGCGGACATGCTCGACCGCGTGCTCAAAGTGCGCCCCGCCGAACCAGCCACTGCCAGCCAGAGTAACCTTGCGCGCTCGTAAACAGCGCAACGGCCAAAGCTCAAGCAGCCGCATTTTGTCAAGCACACGACCCCACTTTGATCGGTCATTTCTGCTGCTTCACGCCCCGTAATTTGTGCTAGTATTCCATCCGGCTGAGGGAATTTCGGTCTGCGGGGTTCGTCACCGATTAACGATGATTGAGCCAACGCCGTTAACAAGGGAGACCGATGCCGCTTGCCAGTGCAGTCCTTCAGAGTTAAGGATTGCCGGAGGCGGCGGCTCTTAAAAGGTCACCCACCTGTCGAGTGCAGGTTCAATTACGGCATCGGAGCGGCCGTTGCGGATCTTCCCTCCGCCATAAGTTTAGTGACGAGTGACAAGTGACGAGTGACAAGTTAAGAAGCTGTCTTCGCTTGTCACGCGTCACTTGTCACGCGTCACTTTGTTTTTATGAGAGTTTTGCTGATCGGTGATGTCGTGGCGCGACCGGGGCGGATCGCAGTGCTGGAGCGCATACAGGATTTGCGCGAGCAGCACGAGATCGATCTGGCGGTGCTGAACGCCGAGAACGTCGCGGGCGGTTTCTCGATCACGCCGCCGCTCGCCGAGCAACTCTTCGCCGCCGGCATTGACGTGATGACCTCCGGCAATCACATCTTCGATAAGCGCGAGGTGGTGGATTATATCCAGAAGCAGCCGCGCCTCTTGCGCCCCGCCAACTATCCACCGCATACGCCCGGCAAAGGTATTTGGATCGGTGCGGTGCGCGGTGTGCGCGTCGCTGTGCTGAATTTCATCGGGCGCGTCTTCATGGGCGCGGCCGATGATCCCTTCCGCATTGCGGACGAACTTGTGCATGCGAT